>CAZDAP010000008.1:0-17289 GCA_964503585.1 uncultured Lachnobacterium sp.
TGGTAGCCCCTATCATACAATAGAATTTTATAGTTGAATGTTTACGCGGCCTCCGTTACCTGTCATGAGAACGTAGATTTCTGCGGAGGAGGTTGCGTGCATACGTTTTGCAATGCGGCGAATACTCTGAATATATTCAGATTCTTCGGAAAAGACTTTTTTCACTTCGTCAAAAGAGGAACCTTTCAGGATGTTTTCGCTGACGGTAAGTTTACCGTCTTCTTCAATGGTGATTCCTAAGTCTTCTAAATCTTCGCCGTATTTATTGGACAAAGCTTTTAATTGACGATTTTGACGATAGGTATCAGAGTCTTTCGACTCGCTTGATTCCAATGTGTTATTATAGGTTTCAACGAAAGCCTCTATGCTACTAACGATATTGTCGCCATTTTCTTCTTCGATATAGTCAAAAGAAGAAAGTTTTGAGGCTGCACGTTTCAATGCCCGTGAGTCCTCGTAGGAAAGTTCTGTCTGGTTATAATCAGGACGTACTGTTGCCTTGGAAAGATTACGGTTTGATTTATAAAAATTTTGCAAATAATAGGTTGAGTTTAAACTGGTACCGCTAGACTCTGTATTATAGGTTCTAGAAGTTGTACTTGTTGTTGCCATATTTTATCTCCGTTTTAATAAAACTTCCATTTTTTATATTAAATATATCGACAAAGAGAAAGAGTTTCTTAACTAATAACGTTGAATTATATGGACAAAAGAAGTAAAATGTTAAAATAATAACATTCGGTGAAAGGGATGAATCAGGAGGCTGTTATGAGCGAGTTCAATAAAAAATATGTATTTGGAAAAAATAGCATAGGCGAAGAAGTACATAAATATGTAATCGGTAATGAAACGGGAATGCAGGTGTCTTTTATTGATTTAGGAGCAGCAGTGGTATCTATTCAGGTGTTGGATAAGGAGGGGCAGATACGTGAAGTGGCACTTTCTTATGATGATCCTGTTTTATACGAAAAGGAAACCACATATTTTGGGGCTATTGTAGCACCATATGCCAATCGTATTGCGGATGCAAAATTTGAAATAGATGGAGTTTTTTATCAGTTAGATGCAAATAATAATGAAAATAATCTTCATAGCGGTTGTAATGGTTTAGCAAAAAAGATTTGGCAGGTAGCAGAACATGCCAAGGATAAAATTGTCTTTTGTTTTTCTGTAAAGGATATGGAATATGGTTTTCCAGGAAATGTTGAGTATCAGGTCACTTATGAAGTAACTGAAAAAAATGAATTGATGATTTCTTATCGTGCAAAAACCGATCAAAAAACAACCGTTAATATGACAAATCATACATATTTTAATTTGGATGGTGCTGCATCTGGAAGTATTGAGGAACATACACTTTGGATAAAAGCAAATGAATATACACCTGTAAAGGATGCCAAAGCAATTCCAACAGGAGAAAATGCAGCAGTAGAGGGTACACCATTTGATTTTCGAGTTGCAAAAAAAATTGGTCGGGATATAAACGAGGATTTTGAGCAGTTAATTTTCGGACAGGGGTATGATCACAATTTTGTGATTGCAAAAGAAACAGAGGGCATGGAAAAAATAGCAACGGTTTGTGGAAATACATCCGGTATTCAGATGGATGTATGGACCGATTGCATTGGTGTTCAACTTTATACAGGAAACTTTTTAAATGGAGATTTGGGGCCAGGTGGCCATCGTTATGTAAGACGCGGAGGACTTTGTTTGGAGACACAGTATTTTCCTAATTCCATTAAGGAACCAAATTTTGCTACTCCAATTTTGGAAGCAGGAAAAACCTATGAGACACAAACAAAGTATTGTTTTTCTATAAACAAATAATAAGAAAGTAGGGATTTTAGGGACTATGAAGATTGTATTTTTGGATGTAAAAACCATTGGTGAAGATATTGATTTATCAGGATTTGATGCGTTGGGAGAAGTGGTAAAATACCCATTTTCAACGCCAGAAGAAGCGTTAGAACGTACAGAAGATGCCGACGTTATTGTATTGAACAAAGTAGAAATTAATGAAAAATCCATTGGAAATGCAAAGAATTTGAAACTGGTTTGTGTAACAGCAACGGGAACCAACAATTTGGATAAGGAATATTTGGCTGAGAAAGGTATCGAATGGCGTAATGTAGCAGGTTATTCCACAGAATCTGTGGCACAGCATACATTTGCACTTTTGTTCTATTTATTAGAAAAAATGAGATATTATGATGATTATGTGAAATCTGAAAAATATATTGGCGATACGACATTTACTCATTTTGCAAACGTATTTCACGAAATTTCCGGAAAGACCTGGGGAATTGTTGGATTAGGAAATATTGGAAGACGCGTGGCTGAAATTGCAAAATTATTTGGCTGTAGCGTCATTTACTACTCTACATCAGGAAAGAATAATAATGCAGACTATGAGAGAGTAAGTTTTGATGAGATTTTAGCACAGTCAGATATTTTATCTGTGCATGCACCATTGGATGAAAATACGAAAGGATTATTTAATAAAGAGGCTTTTGCAAAGATGAAGCCAAGTAGTATTTTTATTAATGTGGGAAGAGGTCCGATTGTGGTAGAGCAGGATTTGGCTGATGCGCTAAAAGATGGACAGATTGCAGCAGCAGGTTTGGATGTGCTGGCAGTGGAGCCAATGGCAGAAACAAATCCACTTCGTCAGATTAAAGATAGTGAAAAACTGATTATAACACCTCATATTGCATGGGCTAGTATCGAGGCAAGAACTCGCCTGATGGATATTATTTGTAATCAGATTAAGACGTATTTTGGATTATAGAAAATGAAATTAAATATAGATCAAAAAAAGCGAAAAGATGCGGGAGCAAAATTAAAGAAATTTTCTTGGTTGTGGACAATTTTACTTGTGCTTTTTAGTGCGGTTTTGTCCACGGTTATGATACAGTATTTGCTTTTGGATCATGAATTGTTCCAAAAGTTGAGTGATAAAAAATGGCTGATTAATATTGGCTGTGTGCTTGTGGTATATCTATTGAATCTATGCATCACGGCAAAAGTTAATTTGTCCATTATAATATCCCATAGTTTTTTTATGTTATGGGGATTTGTCAATTATTTTGTATATTTGTTTCGTGATAATGAATTTACATTCGCTGACCTTCGTTCTATTGGAACCGGTTTAAGTGTTGCCAATAATTACGATTTGGTATTGCATGACCGAGGATGGCATGTGCTGATTGGCTCTATTATTTTTCTTGTGTTGATGAGGTTTGTTTCCATTCAGTTTAAAAAAACAGCTTACGTACGTGTGTTAAGTGGTCAGTGTGCAGTACTTGCCTGTATCCTGATTGCACTCAATTGTTATAATATGAATACAGAAACTTGGGAACAGAAAGGGACTTACCAAAATGGATATATATTGAATTTTGTGTTAAGTGCCAGAGATAGTTTTGTCAGTGCACCAAAAGATTATGATTTGGATGTGATAAAAGAACTTGAGGAGATGTATGGGACAGTAGAACAGAATCCGTTGGGAGATAGTCTGGAAGAAAAACCCACAATTATAGTGATAATGAATGAGTCTTTTGCAGATTTATCGGTAATTGGAGAGATGGAAACCAATGCACCGTTAACTCCATTTATGGATTCTTTGGAAGAAAACACCATCAAAGGATATGCATTGGCTTCGGTGTTTGGTGCAAAGACACCGAATTCAGAATGGGAATTTCTAACAGGTGGTTCCATGGCATTTCTGCCATCTGGTTCTGTGGTGTATCAACAATATATAAGTGATACGCCAACGTCTATTGTATCTACGTTAAAAAATGAGGGGTATACCTGTGTGGCTATGCATCCTTATTACGAATCGGGTTGGAGCCGTAATTTTATATATCCCACATTGGGATTTGATGAGACGTACTTTTTAGATGCATTTGATCAGGATGAACTAATACGAAGATATGTGTCAGATAGAGAAGTATATGAGTCCATTATTGAGAGATATGAGAATCGCAGTCGAAGCGAGGATTTGTTCATTATGTCTATTACCATGCAAAACCATGGTGGATATACTACGACCTACGAAAATTTTCAGGAAAATTATTATAAGATGGGAAGATCTTATACCGATGCAAACCAGTATTTTTCGCTGATTCGGGAAAGTGATGAGGCATTAGAAGAATTAATAACCTATTTTTCTCAGGTAGATGAACCAGTGGAAATCGTATTTTTCGGAGATCATCAGCCAAGTTTAACGAAGGGATTTTATACCTTACTAAATGGAAAAGGTTTGTCGGGGCTGACCTTAGAGGAATTGGAAAATCTCTACACGGTACCATTTTTCATTTGGACCAACTACGATACCCCAGAGGAAATGGTAGAAATTACCAGTTTAAATTTTCTTTCCACAATGGCGTTGGAAAGAGCGGGAATTGATTTGCCGCCATATAATCAGTTCATGGCAGATTTGCAGGAAGTAGTACCTGCGATAAATGCTAGGGGATATTACTCCTTGGATAAGGGGCGTTATCTATATGTAGAAAATGCGATGGGCGAAGAATATTTGTGGATTTCCAAATATCAAAGTTTGCAATACAATGGTTTATTCGATGAAAAAAATATAAGTGAGGTTTTCTTCCCTTATTTGGAAGAATAAAGGAGACTAACTATATGAAACTAAAGGATTTACTAAAATATAATAAAATCGTAGTGCAGTGTCATGATAATCCAGATGCAGATGCAATTGCCAGTGGATATGGAGTTTATACTTATCTGAAAGAGAATGGAAAGGATGTGCGTCTGGTTTATGGTGGACGTAACATTATTCGAAAAAGTAATTTGGTTACCATGGTAAAAGAACTGGATATTCCCATTGAGCATGTGAGAAATGTGGAATTAGAAGAAGCGGCGGAGTTGCTGGTAACAGTAGATTGCCAGTATGGAGAAGGTAATGTAAGTATATATCCTGCAGAGCAGGTGGCGGTCATTGATCATCATTGTGTGGAACAGAACTTACCTTCCCTTAGCAGAGTAGAAAGTAATCTAGGGGCGTGCTCGACCTTGGTGTGGGATATGCTGCTGGAAGAGGGCGTAGATCCAAACCGCAATGAGGATTTGGCTACGGCATTATATTACGGACTTTATACAGATACTGGAAACTTTGATACAGTTTATCAGGAAAAAGATATTCGATTAAAGGATGAGGCTGCCTTTGATGTAGGTTTAATTACGAAACTAAAAAATGCGAATATTTCTATTGAGGAATTGGAAACGGCAGGAGCGGCTCTGCTTCGCTGCGATTATAATGAGCAGTACCGATTTGCTGTAGTGAAGGCTGGCCCTTGTGATCCTAATGTATTGGGGCTTATCAGCGATATGGTACTGGAGGTAGATGCCATTGATGTTTGTGTCGTGTTTAATTTGCAGCCAAACGGCGTAAAACTATCCATTCGAAGTTGTGAAGAAGAAATTCCGGCAAATGAATTGGCATCAAAACTTTGTATGGGACTTGGTTCTGGTGGTGGACATGTTGTGAAGGCTGGCGGTTTTTTACAGATGGGGCTTCTAACAAAAGCATATGAGACTTATTGCCGACGTATGGATATTGAGCCACGTATGGAGATGGATGAGGAAGGCTTTTTTGAGAGACCTTCCATGTCTGCAATTAAGTCCTTGTTAGAATATCGACTTGTGGAATATTTTGATAAACGAGAAGATGCGGAAGCGGTTATTTTTGATTTGGATGGAACCTTGTTAGATACCTTGGGAGATTTAACAGATTCTGTGAATATGGCATTGGAAAAATATGGACTTCCACTTCGTTCGATGGATGAGGTGCGGGGATTTGTAGGAAATGGATTACGTAACCTTATGACACAGGCGGTAGAAGAAGGAGAAGCGCATCCAAGGTTTGAGGAACTTTTTGAATTCTTTCGAACCTATTATAAAAACAACTGTAATCACAAAACTGCACCATATGAAGGCGTACTTGAACTTATGAAAGAATTAAAGGCACGTGGAATCAAGATGGCCATTGTTTCTAATAAGATTGACGCAGGTGTAAAGGAGTTAAATGAGAAGTTTTTTGCAGAGTACATAGACATTGCTATTGGAGAACGGGAGGGAATACGTAGAAAACCCGCACCAGATTCTCTAAATGAAGTATTGCGAGTGCTTGGGATAGAAAAAGAACATGCGATTTACGTAGGTGATTCTGATGTGGATATCCAGACGGCCGATTATGCAGATGTTCGCTGTGTATCAGTTAGCTGGGGATTTCGAGATGAAGCATTTCTCATGGAACATGGAGCAGGGGTCATTATTGAAAGACCATTGGAATTATTGGAATATCTATAGGAAAGGAAGACAGCAGTTTGCTGCAAGGTAAAAAAATGGAAAAAAGAATTTCTGGACATACAGGAGTATTGGCACTGATTGGTTCACCAGTTGGACATTCAGGTTCTCCTGCAATGTATAATTACAGTTTTGAAAAATTAGGTTTGGATTATGTTTACGTAGCCTATGATGTGAAAGAAGATGGTGTAAAGGATGCGTTGAATGCCATGCGTCTTTTTAACATGCGTGGTATGAATGTAACCATGCCAGACAAAACAGAAGCGGCAAAATGGGTAGATGAATTATCTCCTGCTGCCCAGATTATTGGTGCAGTAAATACCATTGTAAATGAAGATGGAAAACTGATTGGACATATTACAGATGGTGAAGGCTTTGTAAACAACTTGAAGGATCATGATGTAGATATCGTTGGAAAGAAATTGGTAGTTGCAGGCGGTGGCGGTGCAGCAACAGCGATTCAGGTTCAGTGTGCTTTAGATGGCGCAAAGGAAATTGTCATTTTCAATAAAAAAGACGCTTTTTTTGAAAGAACTCTTGCTACCGCAGAAAAAATTACTGCAGCAGTGCCTGAGTGTAAAGTAAGTGTATATGATATCGATGATGAAGCAGTATTGAAAGCACAAGTGGAAACTGCAGACATTTTTGTAAACGCTACCATCGTAGGCATGAAGCCAATGGAAGATCAGAGTATTATTAAAGATTTGTCAATACTTCGTCCAGAACTTGTAGTGGCAGATATCGTATATAATCCAGAAGAGACAAAATTATTAAAGGACGCGAAGGCTGCCGGATGTAAATGTGTTGGCGGAAAAGGCATGCTGGTTTGGCAGGGGGCTTCGGCTTTCAAACTATATACTGGTGAAGAAATGCCAGTAGAGGGGGTAAAGGAGCTTTTATATGGAAACAAATAATCAGAAAAATATCTTTTTCATTGGATTTATGGGGTGCGGAAAAAGCACCATGGCAAAACTTTTGGCAGAGGAACTTCACATGGAATTGGTGGAGATGGATGAAACCATTGAACAAGAAGAGGGAAGAACCATCAATGAAATCTTTGCTACAGATGGAGAGGCTTACTTCCGTGATTTAGAAAGTCAGTTAATTATGCGTATTGCAGACAAGGGTGGAATGATAGTTTCCTGTGGAGGGGGAGCCATCCTTCGAGAAGAGAATGTGGAAAACATGAAGAAAAATGGGTCCATTATTTATTTATGTGCTACTCCAGAAACCATTTATGAAAGAGTGTATAAAAGCACCAATCGTCCACTTTTAAATGGCAATATGAACGTAGAGTATATTCGCCAGTTAATGGAGAAGCGTATTGCAAAATATGAAGGTGCAGCAGATGTGACAATTCAAGTAGATGGAAAAGAAAAGTCAGATGTATTGAAAGAGGTAAAAGCGCTTTTCCAATAAATGTGAATTAATATAGTAAGAAAGAAGAAGCGCAAATGAAATTTATATTCTCTTATTTAAAAAAATATGTAAACCTAATTAGCGTTGTTATGTTTGTAAAATTTTTAGGTAGTTTTGGCGAACTACTGCTTCCTTATGTATTAGAACATATGATAGACGAAGTGGTTCCAACCCAAAACATGAAGCATGTGGTTTTGTGGGGAGTTGCTATGTTGGTTTTAGCATTTTTGGTTCGACAGTTTAACGTAAATGCCAACCGTCTTGCTGTAAAAGTGGCAAAATCCAGTATCTATGAAATTCGTAGAGATTTATTTTGGAAATCCATTAATTTATCTGGAAATCAAATGGATGATTTTGGACTTCCTTCATTAACTTCACGAATGACTTCTGATTCCTACAATGTACAAAATTTCATTCAGTCTGTGCAGGCGATGGGGGTTCGTGCGCCAATTTTATTGTTCGGTGGAATTATTATTACCATGACAATGGATATGGGACTAGCTATGATTCTTTTAGTTATGGCACCTATTTTAATTGTTATCGTGTGTTATGTTTCTTTTAAAGGTATTCCACTGTATGAAAAAGTGCAGGAAAGTGTGGATGATATTGTGCGTACCATGCGAGAAAATATCACAGGTATTCGTGTGGTAAAATCCCTTTCCAAAGAAAGTTATGAAAAAGCACGTTTTGAAGAAGTAAATAATGAGATGGCTGCAAACGATCGAAAAGCCGGTATTGTCATGGCTATGCCAGGACCAATCATGACCTTGTTTTTAAATGTGGGACTTACGATTGTTGTAATACTTGGTGCGTATCGTGTAAATGCAGGGGAAATCAAGCCTGGAGTTATTTTGGCATTTCTGACTTATTTTAATATGATTCTCATGGGAGTTATGGGATTAAACCGTATTTTTATGATGATGTCCAAGGCAAATGCATCGGCTGCTCGTATTGAAGCGGTAGTAAATTCAGAGGATGAGCTAACACCAATTCCGATGGAAGAAGCAGCAACAACCGAACGAGAAGGATACATTGTTTTTGAGCATGTGGATTTTAGTTATGATGTGGGAGAAGAGGAAGAAGAAAATTCTACTCGTTTTGCAGGGCTTTCTCGTGAGAAATGCTTATACGATATTGATTTTTCTATAAAAAGAGGTGGAAGTCTGGGTATTATTGGAGCGACAGGTTCTGGAAAGACTTCTATTATCAATTTGTTAATGCGTTTTTATGACCCAACCGATGGACATGTATTCATAGATGGAAAAGATGTACGAACCTATGATAAGGATGCGTTACATCGTATGTTTGGTGTTGTTTTTCAAAATGATGTTGTTTTTGCAGATACTTTAAAAGAAAATATTTCTTTTGGTAGAGATGTAACCATGGAAGAAATTACACGTGCGGCAGAAGATGCGAGAGCCAAAGAGTTTATTGAAAACTATGAGGATACATACGAGCATGAAGCTGTTATCCATGGTGCAAATTTAAGTGGAGGTCAAAGACAGAGAACACTGATTGCACGTGCACTGACAGCGAAGCCAGATATTTTGATTCTGGATGATTCTTCTAGTGCCTTGGATTATAAAACAGATGCTGCGTTGCGTAAGGCTATTCGCACTCACCATAGAGAGGCAACCACAATTATTGTTGCGCAAAGAATTAGTTCTATTATGAGTTTGGACCATATTATGGTATTGGATGAAGGGCGTATCATCGGATATGGAACCCATGAAGAATTGATGAACTCCTGTGAAATGTATCAGGATATTTATATGACGCAGATGGGAGAGGTGACAGATGGCAACTAGAGATCAGAGCAGACGTAAGCCAAAGGATACCAAGGGAACGTTTCGTCGTCTCTTATCCTATATGGCTTCTTATAAATGGATTATGCTGGTAGTACTTACGCTTTGTGTAATTAGTAATATACTGGCGCTTTTGGGACCATCTCTTGCAGGTTCTGCCATTAATGAAGCGGCAGCAGGAGTTGGAAAAGTAAATTTTGATCAGGTCATGTATTTTGCAAAAAGAATGCTTTTAGTATATGTAGTTTCTTCTATTATAACCATCAGTGTAAACATTATTATGATGTACATCAGCCGCGATATTGCAAAAAATATGCGAAAGGATATTTTTGATAAACTGATGAAACTTCCAGTTGGATTTTTTGATCGAAATCAGGCGGGAGATATTATCAGCCGTGTTTCTTATGATGTGGACGTAGTGTCTACTTGTTTAGCAACAGATATTGTAGCGATTCTGACCAGTGTGGTAACGGTAGTGGGAGCATTCGGTATGATGGTATATATTTCTCCATGGCTGTCATTGATTTCTTTTATTACGATTCCGGCAGCCTTGATTTATACCACTCAGATTCGAAAAATCACACAGCCTCTTTTCTCAAAACGTTCGAAAAAGTATGGAGAGATGAATGGTTTTGTAGAAGAAATGTTTTCCGGTCAAAAAAGTATCATGGCCTATGCCTATGAAGAAAGAGTATCGGAAAAATTTGATGGAATTAATCAGGGAGCATCCGATGCTTTTTATGAAGCGGGATATCATGGAATGACCATGGGACCAACGGTTGGTTTTATTAATAACATCGGATTGGCATTGACGGCCATGTTCGGTTCTATTTTGTATATGATGGGGATGATTACCATCGGTAATATTTCCTCTTTCGTATTATATTCTAGAAGATTTTCTGGACCTATTAATGAAATCGCGAATGTCATGACAGAACTTTATTCCGCTTTGGCGGCAGCAGAAAGAATTTTCAATCTTTTAAATGAAGAGGAAGAAGTGAAGGATAAAGAGCATGCCACAGAACTGACAGAGGTAAAGGGCGATGTTGCATTTGATGGTGTACAGTTCGGATATGAAAAAGGAAAAACCATTATACATGATTTAAATTTAAATGCAGATGCAGGTAAAATGATTGCCATTGTAGGCCCTACTGGTGCAGGAAAAACTACGATTATTAATTTGTTGATGCGTTTTTATGATGTAGATGAAGGAAGTATTCTTGTGGATAATGGCGAAATTCAAAATTATACAAGAGAAAGTCTGCGAAAAGCATATGCTATGGTACTTCAGGATACCTGGGTTTTCCAGGGAACGATATTCGAAAATATTGCCTATGGAAAAGAAGATGCTACGATGGAGGAAGTGGTAGCTGCTGCAAAGGCGGCGCACATTCATCCATTTATCATGCGCCTGCCAATGGGGTATGAGACTGTTATTAGTGAAGATGGTGGAAATATTTCAAAGGGACAAAAACAGTTGTTAACCATTGCGAGAGCCATGTTGTACAATGCAAAAATGCTGATTTTAGATGAAGCAACATCCAATGTAGATACCAGTACAGAACGTGAAATTCAGAAAGCAATGAGAGAATTGATGAAAGATAAAACCTGTTTTGTAATCGCGCACAGGCTTTCTACCATTCAAAATGCAGATACAATTTTAGTAATTGATAATGGGGATGTAGTGGAGCAAGGGTCTCACGAAGAACTTATGAAAAAGCAGGGCTTTTATCATAAACTTTACAGAGCTCAGTTTGAATAATCAATTCTATCATTTGATACAGATTTGATTGACAATATCTTTCAATAATAATAAAATTTCTATATATAAGAATGTGGGAATGTGTGTATTTTTATATAATGTGTAACAGGAAAGAGGGTTGAAGTTGAATAGGAACATTGCAGTGTTGATGGGGTTAATCAACATGGAGAATCAAAAACAGATTCTGGATGGTATGATCGATGCAATTGAAGAGACACAGGATAATGTGTACATATTTACGAATCATACTGGAAGACAGAATAATAGAGAGAGTGCACAAGGGGCATTTCAAATTATGGAACTGCCAGAATTTGAATATTTTGATGGAGCAATTGTGGCTTTGGATACCATTACCTATGCACCTACGGCATCCTTTGTAATGGATAAACTGCGTAATAGTAATATTCCATTTATTACGCTAAATAAACCAGTAGATGGACATGCTTGTTTGCAGACTTCTAGTTACGAAGCACAGTATAAAGTTGTGGAGCATATGATAAAGGATCATGGATTTAAGGATATTATCTATGTTCGAGGACCGAAGGGGAATCCGGAAGCGGATAATCGATATGATGGCTTTGTAAAAGCTTTAGCAGATTATAATATTCCTTTCAAAGAAGAGAATGTATATGAAGGGGGATTTGTCCTGGAAAGCGGCATACAGGCTGCGATACAGCTCCATAGTAAAGGTTTAACGGCGGATGCTATTATATGTGCTAACGATGCTATGGCAGTAGGGGTTTTGGAATATTTTAAGATGGTAGGCATTCGTGTTCCAGAAGATGTAAAGATAGCGGGCTTTGACAATAGTGAGACGGGAATATACAGTAATCCGGCAATTACATCTATTGACAAAAATCCTCATGAATTGGGATATCGATCCATAAAAGAGATGGTAGAAATTATGGACGGAGAGGAACCGGAGAATGTAGTGATTTCTGCGGAGGTATCTTGTAGGGAAAGTTGTGGATGCGGTGATGTATACGATATTGATGTAGAAAGACTGAAATATAAATACATTCAGTTGGATATATACACAAATCATCTTGCAGAGATGATAAATGCAACCTTAGCTGAATTTTCGGGAATGCAGACACCAGAGGAAGTGCTGCCTATTTTACAGGCTACTGTGCACCGTATTAGCTTGAAGAATTTCTATCTGTGCCTGTGTGAAAGAGACAAGGTATACGCTTTACCAGAGTCCAATATGGGCGGCGATTTTGATTTAATGCAGGTGAATACGGATTACACCGAAAGAATAGAATTGCCATTGGCTTATGAGAATGGAAAAATTGCTACTTATAAAGCATTTCCGAAAGGAATGGTTTTGCCAGAGGAAATTCGAAACAAAGATGAGGGTGGAAGTTATTATGTGGTTACACCAATCTATTTTCAAAAATGTTGTTATGGGTATGTAGTTAGTGGGAATGATAAGTTGGCATTAAAGAATACATTGTATTATTCATGGCTTACTAATATTGGTGTGGCATATGAGAACATTCGTAAGCGTATGTTATTACAGGATGCGGTTATTCGCTTAAATAACGTATGGAGTTATGATATGCTGACACAGCTTTATAACCGAGCTGGATTTTACTATGAAGCAAAAACCATACTGGAACTTTTAAAAATGCAGAACAGCAAGATTTTTGTATTGTTCTCGGATGTGGATGGATTGAAAAAAGTAAATGATAGTTTAGGACATGAGGCTGGCGACTTACTCATAAAGGAAATGGCAGCATGCTTTAAGGAAAATTTAACCAGTGACATGTTGGCCATGAGATATGGTGGAGATGAGTTTGTTGTATTTGGTTCTTATGAGGATGAAATGGAAATTACCTGGTTGATTGAGGGGATTCATGCATCCATGGATAGACGAAATGCAACAGGAAAAAATCCATTTAAACTGTCAACCAGTATTGGCATTACGAAATATAATGCAGTTGATGTAAAAGAACTTAGTGACGTTATTGATATTGCTGATGCCAATATGTACGAGCAAAAACGAAAAAAACGCGAACAAAAAATTTAAAATAAAAGAGAGGGAAAGAATATGATTAGATTTGTATTAACAAAAGACTATGATGATATGAGTAGAAAGGCTGCAAACATTATCGGTGCTCAGGTTGTAAGCAAACCTAACTGTGTACTTGGTCTTGCAACAGGTTCTACACCAATTGGTACATACCAGAGATTAGTAGAAGGTTACGAAAATGGAGATTTAGATTTCTCGAAAGTAACAAGTGTAAACTTGGATGAATACAGAGGTCTTACACATGATAATGATCAGAGTTATTACTGGTTCATGAACCATCATTTATTTAGCAAAGTAAATATCGACACAAACAATACTTACGTTCCAGATGGAACAATTGAAGATGCAGAGGAAGCTTGCCAGAAATATGATGAAATCGTAAGAACATCAGGCGGACAGGATTTACAGCTTCTTGGTATGGGTCATAATGGACACATTGGTTTTAACGAACCAGCAGATGAATTTGTTAAAAATACAAACTGCGTAAATTTAGCACAGTCTACTATTGATGCAAATGCACGTTTCTTTGCTTCAAAAGAAGAAGTTCCAACACAGGCATATACAATGGGTATCGGAACTATTATGCAGGCGAAGAAAATTCTTGTAGTAGTTAGCGGTGCTGATAAAGCAGATATCGTAGAAAAAGCGTTCTTTGGTGCAATTACACCACAGGTACCAGCTTCTATCCTTCAGTTACATGCTGATGTTGTAGTAGTTGGTGATGAGGCTGCATTCGCTAAAATTAAAGATCGTATCTAATTTGTGCGAGTAGCGAGTTTTTCGATGTTTTTAGATTAAGGGGGATGCATAGCAAGATTATTTGTTATGTACGTATTGAATGGAAAAAAGACATCCACTTACTGGATTATACTTCGGCTCTGCATATTTTGCAGAGGCCGAAGAGTTTTTGAAACAATCTGATAACAAAGAATATTGTATGATTGCATTGGATATAGAGCATTTTCGTCTTTACAACCAGATTCATGGGGAAGAAGAAGGCAATCATTTATTAGTTGTAGTTTCAGAAATGTTGAAAGAATATAAGAAAGAACATGAGAGTATTCTTGGATATTTGGGAGGAGATAATTTTTCTCTGGTTACTGAATATGATGTGGATGCTCTAGATGTGTTGCGCGAATCTATTCGTGAAGAGATTCGCACTCGAAATAAAACCGCTGGTTTTCCACCAGCTTATGGTGTTTTTGTCATCCAAGATAAGGAAGAGCCTGCATTGCAAATGTACAACCATGCTACAGTTGCGCTCTCCTATGTAATTGGCAATTATACGAGCAGATGTTGTGAGTATAAGAAGGAAATGGACGGAAAAGAAGAAGAAGAAATCCGCCTGCTTTCTGAGATTCAGCAAGGAATTGAAAGGGATGAATTTACTTTCTTTATCCAGCCACAGGTAGATATCAATCAGTCTAAGATTGTAGGTGGGGAATCCTTAGTACGCTGGATACATGGAGAGAAGGGAATGATATCTCCAGGGGTGTTTATTCCTGTTATGGAAAAACATGGTTTTATTGCAGATCTGGACATGATTGTATGGAAAAAGGTATGCCAATGGCTGAGAAACTGTATAGATCGAGGATATAAACCAGTTCCAATTTCAGTGAATGTATCCCGAATTGATATTTTTTCAGTAGATGTTCCGAAATATATTATTTCATTGGTGGAAAAATATGATATATCACCAGATTTATTAAAAATCGAAATTACGGAAAGTGCATATGCAGAAGACGGAGATGCAATTATTGATACCGTTAATAAGTTAAGAGAGTATGGTTTCATTATCATGATGGATGATTTTGGAAGTGGCTATTCTTCTCTTAATATGTTAAAGAGTGTTCCCGTTGATGTTTTAAAAATGGACATGCGCTTTTTGGAAATAAATGAAAGCGAAGAAGAAAAAGGTATTGGTATCTTAGAGTCTGTTATCAATATGGCGAGACAGATGCGTATTCCAATTGTAGTAGAAGGTGTGGAAACAATTGTTCAGGAAAGCCTTTTACTAAAAATGGGATGCAGTTATGCACAAGGATTCCGTTACTACAGACCTATGCCATTAGATGCGTTTGAAGAAATTCTTTCGGATGATAGTCGTTTAGATCATAGTGGTTTCTGGTATCGTCAGGCAGAGTCCGTTCATTTGAGAGAGTTTTTAGACACAAACCTCTTTAATGATACCGTAATTAATAATATTTTAGGCCCAGCTGTTTTTTATGAAATGGTTGGAAAGAAAATTGAAATAACCCGTGTAAATAATCAGTATTTTGAACTGTTAGGTATTCCACGACAGGAAGAAGAAGATTATCAGAATCGATTCTGGAATAGTGTTCGTGATGATGATAGACCAAATCTGTATGCGATTTTTGAAGAAGCATATGCAAGACAAAGTGAGGGAGCATCTGGCTTTATTAATATTGTTCGTCGAGATGGTTTGACATTGTGGATTAATATTCGTGTATACTTCCTGCGTGAGAAGGGTGAGCATAGATTGTTCTATGCTTCTCTGACAGATATGACTGCAAAGAAGGCAGAAACAAAAGTACCTACTTCTATTTCTGAAAATATGACAGAGTTTACAGAGGAACAAAGGGCTGAGTTGGAAGAGTATTATGGTTCTTTACCTACTCCATTTGCTATTTTTAAGCCATTTATTAATCAAGAAGGAAGGCCATATTATTTTCAGATTAAATTTGCGAATGAGGAAATGAGTCAGCTTGGCGGCGGCGATATTCAAAGACTAACCTATCTTCTTTTGAATTTGTTTAAGGACAGAGAGGAAGTTTTCTTGAATGCTATGTGTGCGGCTGCATATGATGGAGTTGAAACGGAAGATTATATCTATAGTGAGGTATCCAATCGATATTATGATTTAAAATGGTATCAATATCGAGAAGGTTATGCCTGCTGTATGATGCAGGATACGACACACTCTCATATTTATGAAAGTGTATCTGGAAATATTATGAAATCGTTCCGAGAGGTATATTTCCTGAATTTACAGGATAACTACTGTCGAATGATTTATCCTTATGCGGATGATATTTTGCAAAGAGGAAACTTTGAAGAAGTGGTGAACCGTGGATTTGAAAGTGGTAAGATTCGACCTTATGATGAAAAAGGTGTAAGGGAGTTCTTGTCCTTAGAGTATCTGAAAAAAGAACTTCGAAAGAAAGACAGTGTGGAATATAAATATAAGAGAAGTGTATTCCCTGCTGGCGAAGAATGGTGTTCGACCACGGTTACTGTATCGGAGCGAAAAGATGGTATTCCGACTACGGCTACCCTTACAATTCGAAGCATTGAATCTCTTATGCGAGAAAAAGAAAGTGATAGACGTATTCAGATGGCGAAAATGTTAGAAACGATGTCAGATGGTTTCTTCATTTATTTAGCGGATGGAGAAGAGCGTATTCTCTATGCGAATCCACCAGTGATTCAGTTATTTGGCTGCAGAACAGCTACTGAATTTAAGGCGTTGACTGGCAATACATTTAAAGGATTGGTGCATCCGGAAGATATCCAGCGTGTAGAATGGGAAATCAATAGCCAGATTGAAGAAACGGATCGAAATATGGATTACATTCGATATCGAATCATTCGAAAGGATGGCAAGATTTGCTGGGTAGATGATGTTGGACACTTAGAATCGTCAGAATATATCGATGGACCAAAGATGTTCTATGTATTTGTTTCTGATATTACCGATGAGATTACAGAAGCAGAAAAACAGACCCTTATTTTAGAGAGTAAGCATTTTAATGAAACGGCAGAAGAGTGACTGGATATCTGGAATACATCATCGCCGGTGAGAGCGCCAGTTTCGAGTTCATCGCCCTTTTGATATCTCGATTTGAAAACGTAAAAATTCCGAAATCCGTATAAATACTTGTATATGTGTAAACGAGTGGCAGGGAAACTTACATCTACTTATGTGG
>CAZDAP010000009.1:0-14859 GCA_964503585.1 uncultured Lachnobacterium sp.
TCGAGGACAAAGGTTTTGTCATCAATATCTTCTCCTAATTCAATTGGATTTGTAATATTTGTGGATTGTACATCTTTTGGATTTAAGTGTAATAGGGCACAAATAAGACCTTTTAACACTATAACATGTTTCTGCAAAATAATACGGAACATGTAATCATTAGTCATGTTAAAAGGAATTTCGCCTGTGGCTGTTTTATAAGATAGTATTTTACTATTCATGTAAATATTCCTCCGATATGAAATTTTATTACCTGGGATTGTATGACGAAAAGTCAAGACCAAGCAGATTTATATAGCGCTATACTTGTATTTTAATCGATAAAAAGAAGAAAATAAAGGACAAAAATAATAATTCACAGTTAGTGATATTTTAAGTAAAAGATAAAAAAATATGATATAATAATATATTTTCTATCGGATTTGTAAACAAAAACATACATCATTTTCCAATGAAAAAGAATTGACTTTTATATACGAGTTAGTATAAACTAACACAGGTAAGAAAACACAAACATGCATGTTACACAAAAATTTATATTAGAAATTAGAAAATAAAAGAGGTATAACATGAACTTAAAAAGACAAATTTTAAACTGGACTATGATGATTTCACTTATTTTAGTATTTGTATCAGGAATTTTATTAAAACCATTTCCTGGTATGTGGATGGGGATTACACACGGTGTATCCGGATTCGTGCTTTTCATAAGTGCAATGATACATATTCTTGGTCACATGAGAATTAGAAGAAAGGCATAAAAATGTTTCACAAGAGATTATTAAAAGAATTTAATGACAACATGAAATATGTAAAAGGCATGGTAGCGACACAATGGGTGTCGCTTATTGCCAATGTTGGAATGATGCTGGTGATGGCATCATTTGTGGCAGAGTTGGTGATGACTACCATGGCTCAGGCACAAAACGGAGCAATACAAGAAGCGGGAGCATATATAGATACAAATCATATGCTCATACTTCTTGTTGTGTTTGTTATGGCGTTTCTCGTGCGTATGATTGCGACTACCATTAACACAAAACAGTCCTATGCAGCATCCGAAAATGTAAAACATCGTTTGAGAGAATTGGTGTATCAGAAATTGATGAAACTTGGACCAAATTATCGCGATACAGTAACCACTTCAGAGGCTGTACAGATTAGTACAGAGGGGGTAGATCAGTTAGAAATTTACTTTGGTAAATATGTACCACAGTTTTTCTATAGTTTGCTTGCGCCGCTTACATTATTTGTGATTGTTGGAACCATGAGTATGAAGGTTGCAGTAGTGCTTTTGCTTTGTGTACCACTGATTCCAATTTCTATTATCGCAGTACAGAAATTTGCAAAGAAATTGTTGGCAAAATACTGGGGTTCTTATACAGGATTAGGTGATACTTTCCTTGAGAGTTTACAGGGATTAACTACATTGAAGATCTATCAGGCGGACGAACGTTATGCCGAAAAGATGGATGAGGAGGCAGAAAACTTCCGTAAGATTACTATGCGTGTACTTATCATGCAGTTAAATTCCGTTAGTATCATGGATATAGTGGCTTATGGCGGTGCAGCAGTTGGTATTATTCTTAGTATTTTAGAGTTACAGGCTGGCAATATTACCTTGGCAGAATGTTTCTTTATCACTATGATTTCAGCAGAATTTTTCCTGCCACTGCGACTTTTGGGTTCCTTTTTCCATATCGCAATGAATGGAAATGCGGCTGCAGATAAGATTTTCCGTCTTTTGGATGCGCCAGAGCGCGAACAGGGAACTGTGACAGACATTCCATCAGAAGAAATCGTATTTGAAAATGTAGACTTTGGATATACAGAAGAAAAACAGATTTTAAAGAATGTTTCTCTGACCATTCCAGCCCACAGTTTTGTAGCTTTGGTTGGTGAATCGGGATGTGGTAAGAGTACCATTGCCTCTCTTATTATGGGAAATCATAGAGCAGATGCAGGTCGTGTAACCATCGGTGGTATTGATGTAAAAGAGATTGCGGATGCTGCACTTTATAAAAAAATTACCAGAGTACGTCATGACAGTTATTTGTTCAAAGGAACAGTTTATGACAACTTAATGATGGGTATTTCAAAAGAAGACTTGGAAAACAAATATGGTTTAAACAAAAGTGCAGAGATTCATGCAGACAAGAACAATGCGAAACAGCATAACGATAAATTGGAAGAAACTATGTACGAAGCACTCCGACAGGTGGATCTCTACGACACCATCATGGAAAAAGGCGGTCTTATGATGTCTATCGAAGAAAAGGCAGCCAACCTTTCTGGTGGTCAGAAACAGCGACTTGTTTTGGCTCGTGCTATTTTACATGATAGTGATATCTATATCTTTGACGAAGCGACCTCAAATATTGACGTGGAAAGCGAAGATAAGATCATGCAGGTAGTTCAGCGTCTTGCAAAAGAAAAATTAGTCATCTTGATTTCACATCGTTTGGCAAACGTAGTAAAAGCTGACAACATTTATGTGGTAGACAAAGGTGAAATCGTAGAAACTGGAAAACATGAGACTTTATTAGCAAAGAAAGGTACTTATAGCAGACTTTATAGTACACAGCAGGAATTGGAAAAGTACGGAAAGGAGGCAGGCGATGAATTCTAAGAAAAGAAGAAGCGGCATTCAAGTAATGGCAGGGCTTATCGGTATGATTACCCCATTGCTGGGATATATGTTTATCGCAATTATCATGGGATGCATCGGCAACCTCATGGCAACGTTTATCACAATTCTTGGTGGGTATGGATTCCTTGGCATATTTGGAGCAAAGGAAGGCGTGAATCTTACTTTGATTTTTGTACTTCTCATTGTATTTGCAGTCCTCCGTGGTATCCTTCGTTATGCAGAGCAGGCAAGTAACCACTTTATTGCATTTAAACTTTTGGCGCGTATTCGTCATAAAGTGTTTGCGGCATTACGAAAACTTGCTCCTGCAAAACTAGATGGTAGTGAAAAAGGAAATCTTATTTCTATCATTACTAGTGATATTGAATTGTTAGAAGTGTTCTATGCACATACCATTTCTCCAATTGCTATTGCAGTGATTACATCTGTTTTCATGGTGTGCTTTTTAGGAAACTTACATGTGGCATATGGTGTATTAGGGTTTGTTTTTTATGTCATTGTAGGTGTAATCATTCCTTTGATGAATGGTAAAATGGGTGGTGCA
Source organism: uncultured Lachnobacterium sp. (assembly GCA_964503585.1). GTDB lineage: Bacteria > Bacillota > Clostridia > Lachnospirales > Lachnospiraceae > Roseburia. Next base: position 3,195 of record CAZDAP010000009.1, read on the forward strand.
AAAGGTCAGGAATATCGTAATTCCTTTGGAGAATTAAATACCTGTGTCTTGGATAATCTTTATGGTTTGGAAGAAATCTTAGAGTATGCCCAGGAAGATGTTCGTTTGAAAAATCTGAAAGAACGCACAGAAGATTTAGGCGACATCACAGGGAAACTTAAAAAAGACGAAAATGCACAGCGTGTCATTACAGATGGCGTGATTTTATTTGCAGGAATTGCTATAGCGATACTTGGTGCATATTTGGTAAATGCTGGTGCAGTAAGTGGTGCAGATGCACTGATTGCAGTAATTGCCATGACCAGTTCTTTTGGTCCAACTGCAGCATTATCTGCATTGTCCAATAACTTACATCATACACTGGCTTCTGGTAACCGAGTGCTTGATATTTTAGAAGAAACTCCAGTGGTAGAAGATGTGACTAATGGTGTGGAAACGGTAGCTGGTGATATTACATGCGAACATGTTTCCTTTACTTATAAAACTTCAAATTCAACAGTGGATATGATGACAAAGGGCGCAGAGATTGCAGATAACACACAGTTGGATGCAGAGGGAATTCAGGTTCTAAAAGATTTTTCCGCAACCTTTGCAGAAAACAAGATTCACGGTATTCTTGGTAAGAGTGGCTGTGGAAAATCCACACTCTTGAAACTGTTGATGCGTTTCTACGAAACGGACAATGGTGCTATCTGTTATGGAAAAGATAATGTAAACAACATCAACACAGAAACTCTCCGAAATAACATTGCTTATGTAACACAGGAGACATTCTTATTTACCGATACGATTGAGAATAATATTCGAGTAGCAAAAGCAGATGCTACCAGAGAAGAAATCATTGAGGCTGCAAAGAAAGCCTCTATCCATGACTTTATCATGTCTACACCAGATGGATATGATACAAAATTAGCGGAACTTGGGGATTCTATTTCTGGCGGTGAAAAACAGCGAATCGGTATTGCCCGTGCGTTTTTACACGATAGCAATATGATTTTCTTAGACGAACCAACCAGTAATATCGACAGCTTAAACGAAGGCATGATTCTTCGTAGTTTAGAGCAGGAAAAGAAGGACAAGACGATTATTTTAGTTTCTCATAGAAAATCTACCATGGGAATTGCAGATGAAGTGCTTGCCATGTAAGAAAAGAGATGCGAAAGCATCTCTTTTTTGGTATACTTAAATATATTTTTGAAGTGAGGAAAAGTAATGGCACTGAAATTAATATTAGGAAACTCTGGTTGTGGAAAAACGGAATATATGTACCAGCAGGTGGTAAGTGAGGCACAGGAACATCCACGCAAGAATTTTCTGGTGGTGGTTCCAGAACAGTTTACCATGCAGACCCAGCGCAAACTGGTGGATTTATCTGCAAATCATGCCATCATGAATATCGATATCCTTAGTTTTCAGCGTTTGGCTTATCGTATATTTGATGAGCTGGGAATGAATCATATTGAAGTATTAGAGGAGACAGGAAAAAATCTTGTGCTTCGTAAAGTTGCGCAGGAGCAGGAAGAAAAACTGACTGTTTTAAGGGGAAATATGCATCGTATGGGTTACATTGGCGAGGTGAAATCCTTTATTTCCGAATTGATGCAGTATAATATTTCGCCAGAGCAATTAGAAGAGTGTATGAATGACGAAAGATTTTCGCCAGTTCTGTCTTCGAAATTAAAAGATGTACATGTGATGTACCAAGGCTTTACGAAGTTTTTGCAGGGGAACTATATTACCACAGAAGAACTGCTTCATGTGTTGGCAAGTGTTGCAGAGGAATCCAAGATATTAAAAGATAGTGTATTAGTGTTGGATGAATTTACAGGTTTTACCCCTGTCCAGGTAGAACTTTTGCAGAAACTAATGCCCATATGTAGTGAGATTTGGGTGTCCTTGACCATAGATGAAAAAGAAAACTTTTTCCATAGTAAGGGCATGCAGGAACTTTTTGATATGCCAAAGAAAACCATTCGAGTTTTGACGGATTTGGCACAGCGTACACATACAGAAATTTTAGAGCCAGTGATTATTTCGGGAGGAGATCAGAAACGTTTTAAGGATGCGCCGGCACTTTATTTTATGGAGCAGAATTTATTCCGCAGCAGTTATAAACGTATGCACGGACAAACCCAGGAGATTCAGATTTATTCTATGAAGAATCCAAAAGATGAATTAATCTGGGCGGCTCAAAAGATTAATGATTTGGTGCAAAAAGAGGGATTGCGTTATCGAGACATTGCGGTAGTTTCTGGAAATGTAGAAACTTACGGAAATTATGTGGAACAGGTTTGTAGCAAATATCATATTCCATACTTTTTGGATACTACAAAAGAAGTACTATTCCATCCGTTTATTGAATTTATACGTGCAATTTTACAGGTCATTGAGGATGACTTTTCTTATCATGCAATCATGCGATTGTTAAGGACTGGTTTCTGTCAGATAGAACAGTCAGATATGGATAAATTGGAAAATTATTTACTGGCTACAGGGATTCATGGAAAATCCATGTGGAGCAAGCGTTGGCTTCGTGTGCCTAAGAATGAGAAGTTCTATGATCTAGATGCATTGGAGCATCTTCGTCAGAACCTCATGGAACGATGGATGCCGATAAGTGATTGTTTTCAGAAAAAGGTAACGGTTGAAGAGCAGATCAAAGCGCTGTATACATACATCGTGGATATGGATGTAGAGAAACAACTCTTTGAACGTGAGAAGGAATTATTAAAAGAAGAACAACAGACAAAAGCGAAAGAATACGAGCAAATTTATCGTATTGTGATGGATTTGTTCCAAAAGTGCATAGTTGTGCTAGGGAAAGAACGCTTGTCTATAAAAGAATTAGAGGAAATTTTAGATGCTGGATTTGAGGCTGCAAAGGTTGCAGTAATTCCACCGGGATATGACAGCGTTACCATTGGTGATATTGAGAGAACTCGATTGAATCATGTAAAGGTATTGATTTTCCTTGGGGTCAATGAAGGTATTATTCCAAAGGCAGTAAATCAAGGGGGAATTATTTCTCAGTTTGAAAGAGATGCATTGGAAGCGGCTGAGATTACTTTGGCGCCAGGAGCCAGAGAACAGGCATTTATACAGAAGTTTTATCTGTATCTAAATATGACAAAGCCTTCAAAGCAGTTGATTGTAAGCTATAGCAGAGTGGATAGCGAAGGAAAGGCCCTTCGTCCTTCCTATCTGGTGCGAACGATTTTACGAATGTTTCCAGATATGCAGGTGCAGGAGATGGAAGATTTAGATAAGTTGCCAAGTTTTTCAACGATTGATGCTGCCAAAGAGTTTTATTTATCTGGTAATAGAAGCTCAGAATGGTATGCATTGGCGAATTGTTTCTTGAATAGTGAAGATGAGATGATTCGAAATAATGCCAAAGCAATAGTAGATGCATTTTACTATGAATATGAACATGACCCAATTAGTCATGTGGTAGCAGAAGCGATTTATGGAAAGCAGATTGAAGGTAGTGTAACCCGCTTGGAGAGTTTTGCCCGATGTGCATATGCCCATTTCTTATCCTATGGTTTAAAACTTCGTGAGCGTGAAGAGAGTGGTTTTGAAAGTGTTGATATGGGAAATCTCTATCATGCTGCCATAGAAAATTACAGTAAAATGCTGGCAGAATCCCAGTACAACTGGACCAATGTGCCAGATGATGTAAGAGATGACTTTGCCACAGAATCCATGGAACAGGCGATTTTGGCATATCCGAATCTCAGTATTTATGCCACCGCGGAAAATGCTCATATTGCGAAGCGTATGCAGCATATTTTTAAGCAGACGCTATGGGCACTTACCACACAGGTTCGAAAAGGAAACTTTGTTCCGAATGAGTTCGAAATTGCCTTTTCCAAAAACGATAAACTGGATGCTTTATCCTTCCAGTTAGAAGATGGAAATCACATACAGTTAAAGGGGCGTATTGACCGATTGGATACTTGTGTGGATGAGAATCGTCTTTATGTGAAGATTGTGGATTATAAATCTGGAAATACAAAGTTTGATTTATTGAAGTTATATCATGGACTTCAGCTTCAGTTGGTGGTGTATATGAATGCAGCTATGGAGTTGGAAAAGAAGAATCATCCGATGAAAGAAGTAGTTCCAGGAGGACTATTCTATTATCATATTGATGATCCTGTCATAGAAATTACAGGTGATATGAGTGAAGCAGAGGTACAGGCAGCCATCTTAAAAGAATTAAAACCAGATGGATTGGTAAATAACGAGGAAGCCATTTATCGTGCTATGGATGAAACCTTTGAAACAAAATCCGATGTAATTCCAGTAGAACTAAAAAAATCAGGGGAACTTTCCTCACGTTCTTCTGTGGCATCTACAGAGGAATTTGCCGTACTTTCGGAATATGTAAACCATAATATTGTGGAAAAGGGGAACCGCATCTACAAAGGTAACGTAGAAGTATCTCCATATGTGGAGGGGCAGGTTTCCAGTTGTGACTACTGTCCATACAAAGCAATCTGTGGTTTTGATTTAAAGATTCAGGGGTTTGAAACTAGAAGAGGCAAAAAAGTAGATAAAAAAGAGATATTTGATCGAATGGCTACGGAAAACGCAAGGAGCCGTTGGAAAAAGGAAAATTAAAAGGAAACGTCATTTATGAAGTGGACGAAAGAGCAGCAAAGTGTGATTGATTTGCGAAACCGCAATATTTTGGTATCGGCAGCGGCTGGTTCTGGAAAAACAGCGGTTTTGGTAGAGCGAATCATCCAAAAAATTACAGATAAAAATCATCCAGTGGATATCGATAAACTTTTGGTAGTGACCTTTACAAAAGCTGCAGCAGCAGAAATGCGTGAGCGTATAGGTAATGCGATTGAAACACTTTTGGAAGAAAATCCAGAGGATGAAAATTTAAGAAAACAGCAGACATTAATTCACAACGCACAGATTACTACCATTGATAGTTTCTGTTTGTTTGTGGTGCGTAATTATTTTCAAGAGATTGGTTTAGAACCTAATTTTCGTATTGCGGACACTGGTGAAATCAAACTGTTAGAAATGGACGTATTAAACGATGTTTTTGAACAGGAGTTTGTTCGTGCGAAAGAAATTAGTCAGCAGGATGAGGGAATGGAAAGTAGATTCCTTCAACTGATTGATGCCTATTCCGATAAGCGCAGTAACAAAGCCATTAAAGACATGGTTTATAAAATTTACAGTCAGTCTGCCAGCAGCCCATGGCCAAAAGAATGGATCGGGTCTTTGGTGGAACCATATAAAGTGGAAAGCGTAGAAGCCCTGATTCATACACAGTTGATGCAGGGGATATTTACCTATGTGAAAACATTACTGATGGATATGCCACAGAGACTTCAACAGTTACGAGAGATTGCATTGGAGCCAGATGGTCCAAATAAATATGCGGACACTTTGACGGCGGATTTGGAATTATTTGATGGTTTAGAAGAAGTAGAAGATTTAGAAGAATTAGGTGTATTTTGCAGAAAATTAGAAACTTCTATGGGAAGTTTGTCTGCTATTCGTAATTTTACTGGAAGTGTAGCGAAAAAGGATGCCGTATCCGGTGGTAGAAATGCCTTGAAAAAAGAAGTCAAAGGGTTGGTGGAACGTTATTTTACCATGTCTTTGGAAGAGTTATTACAACAGTTAAATCGTATGCGTCCACTTGCGGAGGAATTGGTACGTTTATCCATTTTATATCTGGAAGCAATGGAAGAGAAAAAGCAGGAAAAACACCTGATGGATTTTTCGGATATTGAACATGCGGCGCTTCGAATTTTAGTAGATGAACAGACGAAGGAACTTCGCGCTACTGCAATGGAACTAAAAAAACAGTTTGAAGAAATCATGATTGATGAGTATCAAGATAGTAATCAGGTACAGGAAGAAATCATGTGTGCCATTTCCTTAGAATCCGAAGGCAGATTCAATATGTTTATGGTTGGCGATGTAAAGCAGAGTATTTATCGTTTCCGTTTGGCTCGCCCAGAACTTTTTATGGAAAAGTATGCAACCTATGATTTGACAGAGAGTAGTAAACAGCGTATTGATTTGCATAAAAATTTCCGTAGTAGAAAAGAAGTTTTGGATTTTACCAATGACATGTTTTATAAAATCATGGATACGGATTTAGGTAATGTAGCCTATGATGACGATGCGATTCTGAATCTAGGTGCAGGTTATCCGTCCGTTTCCAACATGGATGCAGAGGTATTGTTGTTGGAAACAAATCCGACAGATGAGGAAATGCCTTGGGGAGAGGATGAGGATAATCTTACGAATCGTCAGTTGGAAGCAAGAATGATTGCGGAAAAGATTATAGATTTAAAGCAGACATTGCAGGTAACAGATAAAAAAACAGGAGAACTTCGTCCAGTAAAAAATAGTGATATTGTCATACTGTTACGTAGCCTTACAGGCTGGGGAAATGATTTTGTATCCGTGTTGGAAGACTGTGGGATTCCTGCTCATGTTTCCACATCTACGGGATATTTCTCGGCTATAGAAGTCCAGACCGTACTTTCCTTCTTGAAAATATTGGATAATCCATATCAGGATATACCGATGACGGCTGTACTGAAATCGGCCATTGTTGGATTGGATAATGAGGAATTGGCAGAGATTTCTTTGACAGAAGAATGTGCAAGTTTTGCAGAAGCAGTGATAAAGCAAATGGAAGATGCCACAGAGGGAAAATTGTATCATTTTGGACAATTGTATAAAAAACTGCGAAAAAAAGTGGTAGATACTCCAATTCATCATTTGTTAGAAATGGTCTTGGAAGAAACTGGATATGGTGATTATGTGAAAGCATTACCAGCTGGCAGCCAGAGAAAGGCAAATCTGGATATGCTGGTAGAAAAGGCCATTGCCTATGAGAAAACCAGTTATAAAGGCCTCTTCCATTTTGTAAGATATATTGATCAGTTGCAAAAATACGAAGTGGATTTTGGTGAAGCAGATGTTACAGGTGAAAATGAAGATGTAGTACGTCTTATGACCATTCATAAGAGTAAAGGTCTCGAATTCCCAGTAGTATTTGTATCTGGAATTTCCAAGAAATTTAACGAAACCGATTCCAGAGATAAGATGGCAATTCATCCAGATATGGGATTAGGTTTGGATGAAATACAGGTTTCTCCTAGAACGAAACGGAAATGTCTGTTACGCAGTGAAATAGCAGATCGCATCCGTCGTGACAACTTAGGGGAAGAACTTCGTGTCCTTTATGTTGCCATGACCCGAGCAAAGGAAAAACTGATTTTAACAGGTACCATTAAAAATAGAGAAAAAGTATTTGAATCATACAGTGGCAATATCACACCGAAACAGGCACTTTCCTTTAGTCAGAGGGCTAAAGCGAAAAATTATTTCGATTGGATTGCACCAGCGGTGATGTCTTATCCAGATACCTATGAATTCCAGTTCGTGACACCAAATGATTTAGTGTTGGTAGAAGTGGAAAAGAGAGTAGAGAGACAGTTGTCCAAACAGGAATTGTTAGAACAGATTGCACAGGCAGATGCTGATTTGATTGAAACGTATAAAATGCAATTTGCATATAAATATCCTTATGAAGAGGAGAAAAGTAGAAAGAGTAAGTATTCTGTATCCGAATTGAAACACGAATCCATGGTAGAAAAATACGACCGTATGGAAGGTGCGGTGGAAGTGCCTGAGTTTTTGATGGAGGATAGGGAATCATATGTACCGCCATTTGCGCAAAAGTTAGGACGGGATGCCCGAGTGGAAGAAAATTTCGATGTTGATGGAGGTATTCATATCAATGGGGATAGCTCAATTAATAGAGGTGCTTTACGTGGTACTGCTGTGCATCGTGTGATGGAATGTATGGATTTCAAAAAGATTTTGCAAGTCAATTTATCCTCAGAAAAAGCCATCATAAATTTTGTAGAAACTGAACTCTCTCGCATGTTAGAATCGCAACTTATCACAGAAGATATGGTGGAATTGGTATCTAAAAAACGTTTGATTGCTTTTGTAAAATCGTCCGTTGCATCCTGTATGGCAGAAGCAGATGCAAGGGGTGATTTGTTCCGAGAAAAACCATTTGTTATGGATTTTAAGGGGGTTCTTGTCCAGGGAATCATTGACGTATTTTGGTTGGAAGAGGATAAAATCGTAGTGTTGGATTATAAAACAGACCGAGTACAGACAGCGGAAGAATTAAAAATGAGATATGAAACACAGTTAAATTTATATGGGGATGCTCTTTGTAGAATATTCTCTACGGATGAGAGAAAAATAGAAGAGTCAGAGAAATTGATTTATTCGTTCTGTTTGGATGAACTCATAATAGTTGTGTAGTTTTGTATGGTCACATAGAGCATCCATGTCTAACTATAGAGAACAAGAATGGATTACAGCATGTTGGTAAAATAAATTTTATGTTGCATGAAGACTCATATTTCGAATCCTTATATCAACTAACAGGTATAGGAGAAATATGATGTACACAGTGCATAACAAATGTGAGGAAATTCATGGGTTAGAGTATGCGAGCATGGGGTTTTAACATAGTGTGAAAATGTAATTTTTATGTATATTTGCAAACTTACATAAAATCTACTATATTATAAATACTATTACTTTTGTTGGAGGTACATCATGTCTCAAATTATATTAGCATCCCAGTCTCCACGCCGAAAAGAACTTCTAGAGCAAATCGGTTTGGAATTTGAAATCTGTCCTGCAAAGGGCGAGGAAATTATCACCAAAACGATTCCAGAAGAAGTGGTGATGGAGTTGTCGAAACAAAAAGCAGAAGAAGTAGCGGCAATGGTTTCTTCTTATGGGGAAAGTCATAAAGAAATCACCACACCATCAGATATTTTGGTAATAGGTGCAGATACTGTAGTTGCATATGACGGCAGGATTCTTGGAAAGCCAAAGGATGAAGCAGATGCCAAGGCAATGCTAACCATGCTATCAGGAAATACCCATAGCGTATTTACGGGAGTAACTTTGGTATTGATTGATAAATCTGGTCGTGCTGGTGAATTGGTATTTTATGAAAAAACCGATGTGAAAATGCATACTATGACAGAAGAAGAGATTGACAGATATATAGCAACTGGAGAGCCAATGGATAAAGCCGGAAGTTATGGAATCCAAGGAAAATGTGCAATTTACATTGAGAAGATTGATGGAGATTATAATAACGTAGTGGGGCTACCAATTACTCGTATATATCAGGAATTAAAAAAGATTGGAATTGATATTTATTTGTGGTAGAATTCTTTATAACAAAAGCTTATCGCATATACATGACAATATTTTTTGGGGAGGATTTTTCTATGTATAATTATGATGATGAAGTTTTAGAAGTGTTTTTAGAAAACCAATTACAACTTTTCCCAGAGGAGGTAGCAGATTCACCAGAGGCTGCTGAAGAATTTTTAGAAGACTGTATGGCAGTTGTTTGTAAGAATCTTCGTGAAGTAAAAGAATACTTCGAAGAAGCAGGAACGGATATTTCTGGAATGACAGACGACGATATTTTAGAGGCTAGTGAAGTGTTTGAACTTCCAAGCGGTAGATTTTTAATCGTAGAAGGATAATAGATTGGAAACAATATGAAAAAGAGATTAGGTGCACTGATAGTTACAGTGACCTTACTTTCAGGAATACTATCAGGATGTACGATTGGGAACACAGAATTTGTATTGGATATGAACAATGTCGGTAGAAATGATGTGTTTTCTGTTAATGGTGTCGATTGTACAAAAGAAGAAGTAAGGCTATATCTATGTAATTATCAGAATATATATGGCTATGAGTACGGGATTAATTTATGGCAGTATGACTTTGGGGATATTCCAGAAGAAGAATCCTTAGAGGCATATGTAAAAGAAGTAACGTTGGCAGAACTTGCAAACATATATTGTATGAATCAACTGGCAAAAGAACAGGGGATTACTCTTAGTGAAGAGGAAGAGAAACTGGTGTCTCAGTCAGCGGATGAATATTACGAGTCTTTAAGTAAAGAGGAACGTAAATTCATAGGTTTAGATAAGAGCGAGTTGAAGGAATTTTACGAGAAATATGCGATTGCCAAAAAATTCTATAGTACATTAACCCAAGGTGTAAATGAAGAGGTTAGTGATGATGAGGCGCGTGTTGTGCTGATTCAGCAGATTTTTGTAAAAGACAAAACGGATGCAGATGTTGTTGCACAGAAACTGGCAGAAGGATCTGATTTTGGAAATCTTGCAAGCAATTATAACGAGGCTAGCAGTATTGAAGTTCATCTGGCAAGGGGAACCTATTCCGACGAGGTCGATGCAGTTGTTTTTAATTTAGATGACAACGAAATCTCGAAAATGTTGGAGACAGAAGAGGGATACTACTTTTTTAAATGTCTGGATAAATATGTGGAGGATTTAACCGAAGCAAATAAAGAAACAATTATTGTACAGCGAAGAAAAGAGCAGTTCGATGATGTTTTTCAAGCGTTTATTGAGAATTCAGATTTTGATTTAAACGAAAGAGTATGGGAGAGTATCACAGTAGATACTTCGGGAATTATCACTACAGATAGTTATTTTGAAGTATACGAAAAATACTTTCTGGAATAGGAGTTAATATGAGTTGGGAATTTAGTATTTTATATGCTCTGCAGGAGATACATAATCCTATTTTAGACAAGATTATGTTGTTCATTACTTCCTTGGGGGATGACGGAATCTTTTGGATTGCAATTGGTGTAATTTGTCTATTCTTTAAGAAGCATCGTAAGATGGGATTACAGTTGTTGCTGTCCATGCTGTGTACATTTATTCTAGGAAATTTGATTTTAAAGAATATATTTGCCAGACCAAGACCATGTGATATTGATGCAGCAGTAACCTTATTGATTTCGCGTCCGCATGGACATTCTTTCCCATCTGGACATTCTATTAACAGTATGGTTGCAGCAGTTGCATTATTCTTAAACAATAAGAAAATAGGTATTCCTGCAATTATTGTTGCTACATTAATTGGCTTCTCCAGATTATATTTATTTGTACATTTTCCAACTGATGTACTGGGTGGATTTGCCATTGCGATTTTGGTAGCCATTGCAGTAGATTATGGGATTAGAAAGGTTACGATTTATCCCAGGTTATGAAAAAAGAAGAGGTACATTATGAAAAAGATATTGATTATATTATTAATCGGAATCTTTTGTTTTACCGCATGTGGAAAAACTTCTACATTCGATGAAGGGGAAGAAACTTTAAAAGAAGAGAATCTGAAAGAAGATAGTTTAAAGGAAGATACCCTAAAGGAAGATACCCTAAAAGTAGATACCTTAAAGGAAGAATTGGTCATGGAAATACCCGAAGGATTTACAACTACTGAGACAGAAGAGGGGTATATTTATTACACAAATGATGAAGATATGTCTTCGATAATGGTTGCACAGATAATAGCTGATGGCAGTTTAGAGTCCTTTGATGCACAGATACTTGTAGATGGTTTAGCAGAAAATATGCGTGCTGACGGAATAGAGGATGCAAATGTAACGCTTCTTGAAGAAAAATGGTATGAAATAGATGGGCATGAAGCATATAAAGTGGTATATTCATATGAACTTTATGGGAAAAAGAGGGTTGTAGATACGATTACAATTCAAAATGGAGACATATTCGAGTGT
>CAZDAP010000010.1:0-14295 GCA_964503585.1 uncultured Lachnobacterium sp.
AAATCTTGGCTCGGAACAAATGTAATAACCAATGCACTTTGAATCTAGCCCATTTTTCCTCTAGCCATTCTCCTTCTATCAGATAGTGGACTGGACAAAATAAGATAATTAAAAAAGCGATAATTACTAATAGAAATGCAATCAAAAGAATCCAGCCTAAAATTTGTAAAATAGAAAGAACGATACTCATGCTTGTCCCTCCCACTTTTCTTCTAAGTATTCCCTAACATCTGCACTTCCAGTCTTTTCCATCGATTCTTCGATAATAAACTGTATCAAACCAATGGCATCCTTTTTGTTATCAGCTAAACCAACGACACGAAGCTGTTCCTTTGGATATCCTTTTTGCAGTACTTCCCATTCTGGAATCAATTCCAGCATATTGTCTGGATGATTCGCCATCGTAATCAAGTACACATTTGGCACAACATTGTCGGTCATTATTTTTTTTACAATTTGATCAACCTTCGGAGCAACCCTTTCTCCTAAGTATAACTCTTGCAAAAACTTCATTCACATAACCTCGTTACATGGTCTGTATAAAATAAGTCGTTATAGATTCATTCAAACTATAGCGACTCATTTCATAAAACCTTGGATTAATAATATTTATGAGTCCCCCAAAGGTTACTCTTTTTCAGATCAAGATACTCGTTATATGCTTTCTCCAGAATCTGCTTTTCATTGGCAAATTTCAATAAATGATAAGCCTCATGGTATTTATAGAAACCGGAATCTACGAAATATTCCTCTTTTTGAGGTTTACTATAATAACTTTCGCCCATCATCAAATACCAATGAACCTCTTTTTCGACGGTATCTTCTGGTACGGTAAAGGTATACTGGCTTTTTCCTATGTATCGGATAATTGTAGCATCAGCCCCGGTCTCTTCCTTCACTTCACGGATTGCTGTATCCTTATACTCTTCCCCAGGTTCCACAGTTCCTTTCGGAAGAACCCAACCTTCATATTTGTTCTTGTAATTCTTATACAATAACAAAATCTTACCACGATAAATTACTACACCGCCACAACTCGTTGCCTCAATCATTGCAATACCTCCTACGTGTTGGTGTGTCAAAACCTAATCACAGTATACCCTTTTTTTCTCATATATGCAACATTTCTAGTTACCGAAATACAAATCAAAGATTTTTTTCGCAATTGGAACAGCATATGTGCTGCCATTTCCAGAATCCTCTACTACAACTGCAATGGCAAGTTGCTTGCCATCCACCTCAGCATATCCTACAAACCAAGCATTTGTTTGATCTAAATCACTAGTAGTCTGTGCTGTACCAGTTTTTCCATAAGCAGTATATAATTCCGACTGTAATTTCGACGCAGTTCCATTTTCTACTGTACTTCTCATGAACTGGGATAATATAGATACCTGTTCTTCCGTAAACAAAGTCACATACTCTTTTGCTTTTGTCTCTTCTACAACCGTTCCATTGTAATTTTCTATTCGCTCTATCATCTGTGGGCGCATAACCACACCATCATTTGCTACAGCACTTGCAAGCATAACCATATGAAGTGGTGATACCAAGGTCTTTCCTTGTCCAATGGCAGTATCCATTTTCAATGAACTGGCATCTGTTTCACTAATTATAAAACTACTTATAGATGATTCAAAGGAAATTGGAAGTGCCTGATTGAACAACATGGCATTACATACTTTCTGGAATACTTCCTCATCGATATCCTGTACCATATTTGCAAAGGACGTATTGCAGGATTTTGCAAAAGAATCCTCCAAATTTACAACACCATGTGCCTTATTGGATGCACAGTGAATTGTTTTTCCATCAATGGTAATTTCACCTGTACATTCATAGGTATAATCCGAATACGTCTCTGGATTACTTTCTATATATGCTAACGTTGTCAAAATCTTAAATACCGAACCAGGTGTATACTGTCCCTGAGTCGCACGATTATAAAGACTAGAACCTTCCTGCAGTTCTTCCCAGTCTGCATCAATACTATTAGGATTATAAGTTGGCTTCGAAACCATAGCCAAAATATCCCCTGTTTCAGGATCCATTACAACAACCGCACCATCATAATTTCCCAATGCCTCATATGCTGCCTCTTGTAAATCATATCGGATAGTCGTAATTACATTATCTCCAATCTTTTTCTCTCCTGTGAAATCTGATATCAACTGTTCTAAGAAAAATGAATGAGATCTAAGCAAGGTAAAATTCAATTGCTTTTCCAAACCAGTTCGTACATTCTTGGAATATCCTGTTACGTGAGAGAACATACGACCATATGGATAATTACGACTTTCGTTTCCAGCATCATCTGTTACTGTTTCCGCAATGACATATCCATCCGACGTGATAATTTCACCTCTCACAACGTCTTCTTCAAATAATGTCTGAAGCCCGTTGTATTCATTATTGATAAAGTCGTCGCTCTTTACTGCAAGAAAATATACGAAGTAAGCAATCATAGCAACAAAAATAGCCAAGAAAATATAATTAACCAGATAAAATTCTGTATTTGTCTTTTCCTTTATCTCTTCTGTCTTCGCTTTTTCTTTTTTCTTCTCTTCAACACGTTTTGATTTTTCTTTAGAAGTTTTTTCTTTAGAAGTTTTTTCTTTATCAGAAGATTTTTCCATGGCAGCAGCCTTTCGCATATAGAGCCCCTGCACAATACCAAAAACAAACAATGTAGAAAGCAAAGAACTTCCGCCATAACTTACTAATGGCAATGTAACTCCTGTAGATGGAATAAACTTAATCGCTCCACCAATGGTTAAAATCACCTGTGTTGCATATAAAACAGCAAGCCCAATGGCTACAAGTTTATAAAATTTATCTTTCATCTGCATAGCAACGTTTACAAACATAATAAAACAGCTAACACAGAGCAAAATCAACGCAATTGCAAAAATCCCACCGAATTCTTCTGATATTGCCGAGAAAATAAAATCCTTTTCTACAACTGGAATCTTTGAAGGAAGTCCCTCTCCTATACCCAAGCCAAACCAACTTCCTGTACCAATTCCAAATAAAGACTGACAAATCTGATAACCACTATTATCAATATCTGCCATTGGATTTAACCATACATCCACACGGGTTCTAACATGTGAAAATACAAAATACGCTAGTACCCCTGCTACGGAAATACCGCCAACGCCTGCAAGCAGAAACACTTTCTTCTTTGATGCAACATAAATCATAATTAAATATGCCATAAAATAAAGAAGTGCTCCGCCTAAATCTTTCGATGCAACTAAAAGCAATACATAAACTGCCGATAAACAACTAGTAATAAACACACGCCGAATATCAGCCTTTTTATACAACATAGATGCAACAAAGAAAACGAAAATTATTTTTACAAATTCCGAAGGCTGAAAGGAAATTCCTGCAATGGAAATCGTAAGTTTTGCTCCATAACTGGTAGCACCAATTGCTACAACCACTGCTAAGAGCGCAACACCCACCACAAAATAAAGTGCACTAAAATTACGGAATATGGAACCTTTCTGCAAAAACAGCGGGATTATCAGCATCACCACAGAACCTGCCGCCAAAAATATAAACTGTCGGAACGCCTTATCAAAGGAAATTCTTGTCAGCATAATCATACTGATGGCGATAAGCATAACCATATTATTTAGCAGTAACACCGAACATCTTTTATACATAAAATGATAAAAGATAAAAATAACTGCAAATAACACCACCTGCAAGAGATAAAATCCGATTAATTCTATGCTTGGATTCTTTAGGTACAGGCATGCAAAACCCAAACCATGAATCACAAACATCAGAAACTTCTGCATTCTATATATTTTCTTTTGTTTTTCTACATCTTTTCCATAACCAAATACAGAAAATGCACCAAACACATAAACCAAAAACAAAAACATGATTATGTATTTAATTGTTTGAATTAAAATAGAAGCCATATGTTACTCAACTCCTCGTTTATAATGCCCATTGGTATAATCGATTTTCTGTCCGTTTCCTTCATAAAGATTCAATACATTCTCTACTTCCTTTGCTTTTTCAACGGAAAAATCCAAACGAAAATGGGAAATACCATAAGTTTTTAACTTCTCCTGTTCCCCAAACAATACCACAGGAACTGAATTATAAATAATATTATAACAATCCTGACAGTAGTTCTTTACTGGGAACAAAACCTGATAGCGATCTTTTAAATATGTAATACCTGGCTTTTTGTCACAATTTTTTGTGTTTTTGTGAACACACCCTGCAGTATTCATAAGCGGATAGTAACCATAAATTATCATTTCACTATCCCTATTCGCTCTGCGTCTAATCTCTTTTTGATTTAATTCCAGTGGAATCGTATCTCGTAAAGCATCAAATTCTGCAAATGCCTGCTTTGCATAATCGTTATAAGTATATAAATTATGATCAATCACAACTGGTAACTCAGGACATTCCTCTTTTATGAATGATAATTCTTCATAATTTCGTACAACTACACCATCTAAACCAATGTTATTTAAACCATCTTTGATTTCTCTAAATTGTTTGGAGGTGTGTTCACGAAAAATCACAGGCATTCTTAAGAAAATCTCTTTTCCCTGCTGATGTATACTTTCCACATCCATTCCCAACTCTTCTAATAGATGCGAATAGGAATACATGTGACTATCCACATAGATTGTCGTTACAAAATCTCTCTTTAAAATCACTTCAAACTGTGGTCTTGTTTCACAGGAGCAAATGATTTTACCTTTTGTATTTCTATCATCCACGGATTTTGTCTCACTTTTAGCACCTGTTTCAGCCAACGTTTTAACTTCACGATTGAACGGAGCAAGCATCTGCTCTTCCAACTGTGACAAAGCATCTCTTCGAACCTGATTTAACACTCCATTTGGAACGAAAATATCTTTATCCATAGAAATTTCTAGAGATTCAAAATAGAATGGAGACTCTCCTGTTTTATTCATACGCTCTCTAACATCAGTTTCTTCTAAAGGCTTATTCTTCGCTTCCTGTACCTCACCGAGTGAAACATAAGCATGTGTCTCTCCACTGTTTACATAAAACTCTAAGGCCTGCCCCTTTGTCATCAATAAAGTTCCGCTAATAGGCAACTGATTTTTTACACCTACATACTGTTTTTCAATTTGCTGATGCAATGCCTCATTAGATTTCTCATAAGAAGGTTTCTCAAAAGTAATCATATTCTTATCATTATGCTTTGTGAAATAATCCGTGGTAAATCCACAACGATTTCCCAATTCATAAAGGTGTTTCATATCCTCTTTGGAAACCTGTTTTTCCAAATCAATATATTTACGATAAAAAGAAACTACACCAGCCGCATAAGATGCCTGTTTCATACGTCCTTCAATTTTGAGGGAATAGACACCAGCATCACGAAGTTGCTGTAAATATTCAATTCCACATAAATCCTTTAAACTTAATACATAGGATTCTTTTTTATATTCTTTCTTCTGCTCGTCCAATACAGAATAGGCCAGTCGACAAGGCTGTGCGCATCGACCACGATTACCACTTCTTCCACCTAATACGCTACTAAACAGACACTGACCTGAAAAAGAATAGCAAAGGGCTCCATGAATAAATGCTTCTAATTCCACGTCTGCTTCTTCGCGAATTTTTTTCATTTCAACAATGGATAGTTCTCGCGCTAATACCACTCGCTCGGCTCCAAGATTCTTTAATAATCTGGCTCCTTCCACTCCAGTAATGGTCATCTGTGTGCTTGTATGTATTGGTAAATCAGGAAAATGCTCTTTTATAAAAGAAATTGCTCCAAAATCCTGTACAATAACCGCATCCAAACCACGTTCATAGTATGGCTTTAAGTAATCATACAACTGTTCATTCATTTCCTGATTTTTAAATAAAGTATTTACTGTAAGAAACAGTTTACGACCTCTTAAATGAACATAATCAATGGCTTCTAATAATTCTTCTGTAGAAAAATTATTAGCATATGCTCTAGCCCCAAACTGACTGCCACCAACATACACTGCGTCAGCACCAGCCTCTATGACCGCTTTTAAAATTTCGAATGAGCCAGCAGGCGCCAGCAATTCAAAGTCATGTTTCATAATAATCTCCTCATATAAAATTGCCTTGGCTCTGAATAGTTACAAATAAGGACAGAAAGATTCCCTTCTGTCCTTTGTACTTCACACTATTTTTTTGAACCGATTCCTTCTAATAATGCATCCTCTAATGTAGCTTCGAGTCTGGCTTTGTTTAAAAGAAGTTCTCTGTTTTCTGCTTCCAATTCTTTAATTCTATCATCTGCGCTCTCGGTCTTTATCTGATTCGAAATCAAATCATGTTTCAAATCATAAAGTTCTCTATCTTTCATTTCCATATCGCGCTCTAATTTCTCAACCTGTGCTTTTGCTTTGAAATAATCATCCGCAATGTTAATCTGAACTAAAGTACTCTTCATGTCTCTTGGAAGATGTTTTGTGTTTTCTAAGGACTCAAATTCGTTAATCTTTTCATTAATATAAGAAGCAACCTTTTGAAAATACTCCTGTCCCTCATATCCACTTAATGTATAAACTTTTCCATCTATAATTACTTCTGCACTTGTTTTCGCAGACATAAACGCATCCTCCGTTTTCTTCAAAATGTACTCTAACTCCCTAAAGAATACCACATATAGTATATTATACCTTTACATACCTGAATAAGCAAGACTTTATTTGTGCAAGCCAAAATGCTGGTATGCAAAATCAGTTACCACACGTCCTTTTGGTGTTCTATGGATGAAATTATTTTTCACCAAATAAGGTTCATATACATCCTCAATTGTACCGGAATCTTCACCTATAGATGCAGCTAAAGTCTCCAGACCAACTGGACCGCCACCGAATTTTTCAATAATAGTAAGTAAAATATTTCTATCGTTCTGATCCAAACCTAACTTGTCAACTTCCAATAAATCCAAAGCAAATGTAGCAACATCATACGTAATATTTCCATCGTATTTTACTTCCGCAAAATCTCTCACACGTTTCAATAGACGATTTGCCAAACGAGGCGTACCACGACTTCTACGTGCCAATTCATAGGCACCCTTTTCATCAATCTTTACACCTAGTTTCTTAGCCGATTGAATAATGATAGTCTTCAACTCATCTACTGTATAGTATTCCATATGGCTAATTACACCAAAACGATCACGCAATGGCAAAGAAAGCATACCTGCACGAGTGGTCGCACCTACCAAGGTGAATTTTGGCAAATTAATACGAATAGAACGAGCAGATTCCCCTTTTCCAATCATAACATCAATCGCATAGTCTTCCATAGCAGAATACAACACTTCTTCCACCTGACGATTAAGACGATGAATTTCATCGATAAAAAGAATATCTCCTTCTGATAAGCCATTTAAAATGGCTGCCATTTCTCCTGGTTTCGCAATGGCTGGTCCAGAAGTAATCTTCAAATGGGTTCCCATTTCGTTGGCAATAATTCCAGCCAGCGTAGTTTTACCAAGACCTGGAGGCCCAAAGAACAATACATGGTCCAATGCCTCTCCACGTCCTTTAGCTGCTTCAATATATACATGAAGGTTATCTTTAATCTTTTCCTGTCCAATATAATCCTCTAGTGTCTGAGGCCTTAAACTGGATTCAATTTTTATATCTTCTTCCTGCATTTTCGTGGAAATCACACGTCTTTCCATACAACTACACTCCTATTAAAACTAATTCATCTGCAATACAAGATGTTCTTATATTCCCATCCATGAAAACCTTAGAAGAATGACATATGCTTCAAGGCTTGTTTCAACACAGCTTCTACATCCATATCTTCTGTAATCTCTACCTTTGATACGGCTTTCAAACTTTCTGTTGAAGAATATCCCAAAGCTGTAAGGGCAAGTACTGCATCATTTTTCACCTGATTATTTGACGACATCACTGGTGCCTGTGAATGATCTAATTTCTTTTCAAAGGCATCTTCCAATGACATCTTGTCCTTTAGTTCCAAAATCACTCTCTGTGCTGTCTTTGCACCAATTCCAGGAGCCTTGGCAATGGCTTTTGAATCTCCTGCTAAGATGGCAAATCGTA
Source organism: uncultured Lachnobacterium sp. (assembly GCA_964503585.1). Classification (GTDB taxonomy): domain Bacteria; phylum Bacillota; class Clostridia; order Lachnospirales; family Lachnospiraceae; genus Roseburia. The sequence continues at coordinate 8,088 of CAZDAP010000010.1, forward strand.
AATCATCTGCGGATAATGCGGATAAAATTCCTAATGCCCCTTTGGGTCCAATTCCACTAACTGAAATCAACTGTTTAAAAAGTTCCAAATCATCTTTTGTCAAGAAACCATACAGGATCATGGCATCTTCACGAACATACAAGTAAGTATGAATCTTGCATTCTTCACCCAATCCTGGTAAATATTCAAAACAATTCGTTGGAATATAAAGGGTATATCCAATTCCATTTACATCAATCACGATATGGTCCAACTCTACTTCTGCCAAAGGACCTCTAATATAGGAATACATACTTTTTCCTCTCTTCTATGATTTATAAGAAATTATCTTATGCGTAGCAAATGTCCCACACGAAGAAATACTTCCTGTGAAACAATTCCAATCAATGTTCCTGTAATAAATCCAGCCACCATCAGTACTGGAATATAATACATTACAGAATAATTCGATACAATAAATGTCGCAATGATAATTTGACCTATGTTATGTGCAATACCACCTGCTATACTAACGGAAATAACAGAAAGAAGTTTTGTCTTCTTCAACAAATACATCACTGTCAAACTTAACATACCACCTGCAAAAGAATATGCAATTGCCATAACATTTCCGAACATAAATCCAGAAATCAACACTCTTGCTATGGATAAAATATAGGCTTCTTTGGTTCCTAAACTGTATAATGCAAATACAATTACAATATTAGCAAGTCCCAACTTAATTCCTGGTATTCCAATAGAAAAAGGAATCAGTACTTCCACATAACTGCAGATTAAAGCCAATGCCAGCATTACACCTAAATACGCTGTTTTTTTCTTCATATCTCTATTCCTTATCTAATAATTCCATCCAATTCACTCTCTGTATCACTAGTAACCGTAAGTACTACCTTGTTTGGTAAACAAATAATAGATTCTTTATCATAGGAAATATCATTTTGATCCACACAAAGCTGGTCTGGACAACTGGCTTCTAGCATATATGCTTTTCCATCTTTGATTTCAATGATGTTTTTTGCATCACCGTTTTCAATAACAATGGTCTGCTCCTCTAATAAAGAATACGTACCATACTCCTTACCATCCACCGTTATCACAATATTACTGCCCTCTACTGCACCACCTTTATATACTGCAATACATACCGCAATACAAAAGATTGCAAGAAAACTAATAAAAATCACATCGTTTTTTCCAAAACGTCTATTCATTTTCTACTACCTTTCCAATATAATAGAAACCTTTACATTCTTCTAATTTCACCTGATAGATATTTCCAATCATATCTGGTGTTCCTGGGAAATGAACCACAGAGTTATTATCTAAACGACCAGTAACGAGAGTTTCATCATGTTCGTTCATTTCTTCTACTAATACTGGCATCACTTTACCTTCTAATGCCATAGCCTTCTTAGTAGAAATTTCCTGTACTTCACGAAGCAGTCTGTCAAAATGACATTTTACTTCTGCTTCTGGCACCTGATTTTCCATAGATGCGGCAGGTGTACCTGTACGTTTTGAATAGATAAAGGTAAATGCACTGTCGTATTCTACACGCTGTACCACATCAAGTGTTTCCATGAAGTCCTCTTCTGTTTCCCCAGGAAAACCTACAATAATATCTGTAGTAAGAGCAATATCTGGAATCTCCTTGCGCAACTTGTCCACAATACTTAAATACTGCTCTTTATCGTAATGACGATTCATAATATTAAGAATACGCGAACTACCTGACTGTAAAGGTAAATGCATATGTCTACATACCTTTTCACAATCTCTCATGGCATAAATTAATTCATCTGACAAATCTTTTGGATGAGAAGTCATAAATCGAATACGTTTTAAACCTTCGATTTTATTAATCTCACGAAGAAGTTCTGCAAACGTCATAGGATTTTCTAAGTTCTTTCCATATGAGTTTACATTCTGTCCCAAAAGCATAATTTCACAAACACCATCTGCAACCAGATTTTCAATTTCACGAATAATATCCTGTGGCTGACGGCTGCGCTCTCTACCTCTTACATAAGGTACGATACAATAACTACAGAAATTATTACATCCAAACATTATATTTACGCCAGACTTGAACGAAAACTTTCTCTTAATAGGTAAATCTTCTACGATTTTGTCTGTATCTTCCCAAATATCAATAATCTGCGAATTGGATTCTAACGTATTGTAAAGCAATTCTGCAAATTTATAGATATTGTGGGTACCAAATACTAAATTTACAAATTTATATTTCTTACGAATAGTTTCAACCACAGTTGGCTCCTGCATCATACAGCCGCATAATGCAATCATCATATGTGGATTTTTCTTTTTATAATTAGATAAATAACCTAAACGACCATATACCTTGTTATTTGCATTTTCACGAACTGTACAGGTATTATAAATTACAAAATCTGCATGTTCATCTTCTGTTTCTACATAGCCGACCTGCTCCAAAATGCCTACCAACTTTTCAGAATCCCGGGCATTCATCTGACAGCCAAAGGTCTGTACACAGAAAGTCAGCTTTCTACCAAGTTCTGCTTCTTTTTCTGCTACAAACTTCTTGCATTTTTCTATATATTCATACTGACGAGCAGCTTCTTCTTTACTAGTAAGTGTTGTATTTTCTAAATCTCTCATAAAACCTCTTTGCTTTCTATTTTTACGTAATTTTTCTTAGCCACGTACCTGTCCATCGCCATAAATGACATATTTATAACTGGTAAGTGCTTCTAGACCCATCGGTCCTCTGGCATGAAGTTTCTGGGTACTAATTCCAATCTCCGCTCCAAAACCAAATTCATTTCCATCGGAAAATCGAGTAGATGCATTCCAATATACACATGAAGCATCCACTTCATTCAAAAACTGCTCCGCTGTTTTTTCATCCTCTGTAATAATAGATTCTGAATGGGCTGTATTATATTTATTGATATGTGCAATAGCTTCTTCCACACTAGAAACAGACTTGATAGACAAAATATAATTCAAATATTCTGTTCCCCAATCCTCTTCTGTAGCTTCTACAACTACACCTGCTTCTTTATCTAAATAAGAAAGACAAACTGCGTCTGCACGTAGTTCCACATTCTTTTCTGCTAATTTTTTCTGTAATACTGGCAGAAAATCCTCTGCAATCTCTTCATGAACTAACAAAGATTCGCAGGCATTACAAACACTAATTCGCTGTGTCTTTGCGTTATTTACCACATTCACAGCCATTTCAATATCAGCAGCCTTATCTACATAAACATGACAGTTTCCAACCCCAGTTTCAATTACTGGAATCGTAGCATTGTTTACCACATTCTGAATAAGCCCACTACCACCTCTTGGAATCAACACATCTACATAATTTTTCATTTTCATAAATGCGAGTGTGGTCTCTCGTCTGGTATCTTCAATTAGATTACAAGCATCCTCAGGAAGACCATGCTGTCTTAATGCATCTTTTATCACTGCAACGATTGCTTTATTCGAATTGATTGCATCTGAACCACCTTTTAAAACTACACAGTTACCAGTTTTAAAACAAAGTCCAAATGCATCACAGGTCACATTTGGTCTAGACTCATAAATCATACCAACTACCCCTAGCGCCACACGACGTTTCGTTACATTTAAACCATTTGGACGTACCGTGCTGCTTAATACCTCACCAATTGGATCTGGTAAAGTAGCAACCTGTCTTAAACCATCTGCCATATCTAATATACGAGCATGATTTAACGCAAGTCGATCAATCATCCCTTTGACCATACCTTTTTCTTCTGCATTTTTAATATCAATTGCATTAGCAGTAATTATAGTTTCTTCTTTATTAATAAGTAAATCCGCAACCGTTTCTAAAACTGCATTTTTTTCTTCTGTAGAAAGTTTTCCAATAATTCCTTTACATGCACATGTACTTTGACACAATACTTCTAATTCCATAACATTCCGCCTTTCTTCCTTAATCGGCATTCCTTTAAGCATACATTTATTATAAACATCTAAGAAAGTTTCTTATTTGATGCGTATTTCTCTCCCAAATTTTCAATACTTCCGTCTGCATTCACTACATCAATATTATCCAACTGGGCTCTTAAATTCTTTCGAACATTTGCAATATATTCCTGACGAAGAAGAGCCTGTTCATTTTTCTCTTCTTCTGTTAAACCTTCTGCCTTTGATTTTCTAGCAAGGGCATTAATTCTAGCAATTTTTTCTTCGTTCATTAATTCATACTCTCCATAATATAATCTTCTAATTTAAAGTCTTCATTTTTATTTGCATGGAAACAGGTGCCTACCTGCTCTCCATCAATAATACGTTCCAGAATAGATACGTCTTCTCCATTGGTAATGACCATGTCAGCACCAGAATAGGTCGCAATCTTCGCAGCCGCAAGTTTAGTTGCCATACCGCCTGTACCAACATTACTTCCAGTAGAACCTTTTGCCATCCCAAGAATATTTTCATCTATCTCATACACATCTCGAATAATCTCTGCATCCGGATTTTTATGAGGATCATCGGTATATAATCCATCAATATCGGACAATAATACCAACAAATCAGCTCCTACCAAAGAAGCAACCAATGCAGATAATGTATCATTATCACCAAAACGCATTTCATAGGTACTAACTGTATCATTTTCATTTACAACAGGAATCACACCAAGTCGAAACAATTCTTCAAAGGTGTTCTGAGCGTTAAATCTGGATTTTGGATTCACCATGGTATACTTTGTCATCAAAACCTGACCAGTCACCTGATTATATTCGCTAAAAAGTTTCTGATAAGTCATCATAAGGCGTGCCTGTCCTACCGCCGCACATGCCTGTTTCACAGATGTATCCGTTGGACGTTCCTTTAATGCAATCGCATCCTTTCCAACAGCAATAGCTCCAGAACTAACCAAGCAAACATCATATCCTCTATTTCGTATATCACAGAGCACTCTTACCAAGCGTTCCATCTTTAAAAAGTTTATACTTCCTGTCTTCTCATGTGTTAACGAAGAAGAACCTATTTTAATAACAATTCGTTTCATAGGCATTCCTTTCCTTATTATATAAGTACAAAGTATACTCTATCATATCTTCGATAAAAATACAAAGAAAACCATAAAAACTTTTCTTTTCCAAATATTTGCGAAAAAAACCTCAAATTTTACACAATTCTTTACAATACCACAAAATACACCTTGCAAACATGTATATATTGTGTTAGAATTTCGAAGTGTGAATGTTAGAATTTTAACAATCACAAGGAAAAAGATTATTTCTAAAATAGGAGGAAAACAAAATGAAAAAAAGAATTGCACTTTTATTAGCTGCTCTTCTTGCTGTAGGTTCTTTAACAGCATGTGGTGGAAACGAAGATGATACTAACTCTACTGACACAGTAAAAGTTGGTCTTGGGGTTCATGTTGACATGACATATGGCTCTGCTGATGCTTCAGCTGATGCAAATGGTACAACTCAGGCTGACTTACATGTAGCTGCTGTTACAGTTGATGCTGATGGAAAAGTTGTTGATGTAATCGTTGACTCTATCCAGATTAAAGCAACATTTGATGCAACAGGTGCTGTAGTTACTGGTACAGAACAGACTTTCTCTACAAAGAAAGAACTCGGTGACAACTACAACATGGTTACTTACAATCCATCTGCTATCGGTGAATGGTATGAACAGGCTGACGTTTTCGAACAGTGGTGTGTTGGTAAAACAGCTACAGAAATCGAAGCTGCTTTAGGTTCTGATGGATACCCAACAGACGATGAACTCTTAACAGGATGTACAATCAAGGTTAACGGCTTAGTTCCAGCTGTAGTTAGAGCTATCGAATATGCTACATCAAACGATGTTGAAGCTGCTTCAACAGACGTTCTTGGTCTTGGTTTAGTTGGTGAAACATCAAAAGCTCAGTTTGATGATGAATCACTTGGTGCTTCTCAGGCATATGCTAACTTCGCAGCAATTACATCTGCAGATGGTGTTATCACAAACTGTGTTCTTGACTCAGTTCAGGCTAACTTCACATGGGATGCAGAAGGCAAAATCACTTCTGATCTTGAAACTGAACCAACAACAAAATACAACCTTAAAGAAGGTTATGGTATGAAAGGTGTTTCTGCTAGTAACGGCGTCATTCCAGAAGGTGGCGAATGGTATGAACAGGCTGACGTATTCATGCAGTATGTAAATGGCATGACAGCTG
>CAZDAP010000011.1:0-14279 GCA_964503585.1 uncultured Lachnobacterium sp.
AAAAATAAAAAAATAAAATAATCTTCTTCCATATTTCACCTTTGTTTGCTATAATGTAGTTTAGGAAAAAGGTACTATGGAGGAATATAATGGAAGGAATAACAATGAAACAGGCTGACATTATCGGTGAAGTTGCTAACATCTGTACTGGAAATGCAGCTACAGCACTTAGTTTAATGACCAATCGGCCAACCAACATTACGACTCCCGTTGTTGAAGTTCTTAGTAAGGAAGAATCTTTAGTAAAACCGGATCGTATATTAGTAAAGGTTCCTTATACAAAGGGGTTAGACGGAACCAATCTTATGATTTTAAAGGAACAAGATGCCTTAATCATTGCAAACCTTATGATGGGTGGCAACGGCGACATTACAGGCATGGCATTTGACGACATCACAATTTCTGCCGTCTCAGAAGCTATGAACCAGATGTGTGGACGCATTGCAACATCTATGTCTGAGATTTTACATAAACCTACAGACATCGGTTTTCCACTAATCAATTCAAAATACAAGACTACATTCGTGATTCCAGACGAATTATGTAATGGTACGGATATCGTAAAGGTAACATTCCGTTTGACCATCGAAGGATTGATTAATAGTACTATTTGGCAATTATATCCATTAAGTATCGTAAAACAGATTTTAGATCAGGAGGAAATATAAAATGGCACAGAGAATTTTAGTAGTAGACGACGCAGCATTCATGAGAATGATGCTCAAAGATATCCTTACAAAAGGTGGTTATGAAGTAGTTGGCGAAGCAGCTGATGGTGTTGAAGCTCTTGCAAAATACAATGAATTAAAACCAGACCTTGTAACACTTGATATCACAATGCCAAACAGAGATGGTATTGCCGCATTAAAAGATATCAAAGCAGCTGATCCAGCCGCATTATGTATTATGTGTTCTGCTATGGGACAGCAGTCCATGGTTATCGAAGCTATCCAGTCTGGAGCAAAAGATTTCATCGTTAAACCATTCCAGGCTGACCGCGTACTTGAATCCATTAAGAAAGTATTAGGTTAATCCTATTCTAATCAAGAGGCTACCACATTGTGGTGGTCTCTTTTTTTAAGTTGTGATCTATACAAATAATTGTCCTTCTATATAGTTTTTGTTCGTATAGGAATTTTCTCATATTTTTAGAAAAAGGCTCTCTGCTGTTGTCTATTATTTATGTCTTCCAAACGTTCGAGCAATCCACGACGTATGTTCGCGAGTTAGAAACACGTCGGAGGATTTTTGCTATGTTCCTCTTAGTGGGCAGATTTATAAAATGTCATGCGCCAGCGCAACTGTTTGAGCTATGCGAGTTTTGCGCGGCGCATGTAATATCAACTTTATAAATTTGCCCACTTAGAGGAACTCGAAAATACGACCGTGTTTCGTGCTCGCGGACATACGCCGCGGATTGTCGAAGCGGTTGTAAGACACAAAAACATCCAACAGAGAGCCTTTTTTGAAAATATGGAAAATTCCTATAACTCACGCAAACTACTATAGAAGGCAATCATTTGTTTAAAACATAATAAAAGAGACCGCCCTATGTGGTAGCCTCTTGATTAGAATAGGATTAACCTAAATCTGCTGTAATTGTTCAATGGCATGGTCCGTGAGAATGGCTGTACCATGTTCGTAGATGAAGGCGCGTTTTTCGGAGCCTACGAATATGTCGGTGGCATATTCATCGGTAAGGGCAGAAAGACGCTTTACTTCTTCCTCTTCACATTCTGACATATCCATCATCAGGAAATACATCCCTTCGAATTTATATAACTGGTTGAATGGCATAGGATTCATTCGAACAAGTTTTGCGTAACGCATGATAATATCTAAATCTTCAAAGACAAATAAAACGATGATCTTTGGAAGACTCAAATCCTCATTTTCATCTTTTACAGAAGACTTATCGCTATCTTTAATCGCCTTAATTTCATCCCACTTCTGTTTTGGAATGGTATTAAGCAAACCATTTACAATCTCTTTAATGTGATCCATCATTCCTTCGGAACCAGGATGCTCTGAAAAGGTAAGCGATATGGTGTGGTCTGGCATAATATCTGCACGAACAGACTTCACGCCTAAATCAAATTTAGTATCCAGCTCCTGTTCAGCCATATCGAATATGCGATTCATAAATTCCTGGGTACGAACACTATTGCTGATGATATCATCAATGGTGTATCCTAATTCTTCGATTTCTTCTTCCGTAATCACACAACGTATGATGTGATTTCCTTCTCGGCTAAATTCCATCGCTTCCTTCTCCTTTCTTTAATCTCGACATATCTATATGATATATCGGTCATTATTGTTCTTCCTTTAGAAGTTTGATTTTTCCTCGTATTCTATGCAACGCATTATCAATGGATTTTGGTTCTTTATCCATGATCTCCGCAATCTGAGTATAACTGTTTCCTTCTAAATATAAGTATAACACTTTTCTCTCCATTGCGCTCATTCTTTCCTCTAAACGAGCAAAAAATTCTCTCTTTCCTTCTTTCTCAATCATCATCTGTTCTGGACTAATGGTCTGGCTACTGATGATTGCTTCCAGATTCATTCCTTCTGTGTCTTCCGTATTCGAAAAAGACACATAGTTATTGAGAGGACTATGCTTTTTTCGATTAGATTTTTCCAATGTAGAATATAATTGTCGGGTAATACACAAATCTGCAAATGAGAAAAAACTTGCATTTTTTTCGGAGTCATAATCCCTGACTGCCTTAAACAGTCCAATCATACCTTCCTGTATCAAGTCCTCCGTTTCTCCGCCAATCAAATACATGGCATTGGTTTTCTTTCGAACCAATGGTTTATATTTTTCCATGATATAATCTGCAATTTCTGCATCACCAGCACGAAGTTTCACAATCAGTTCTTCATCTGTGAAATTTGTATAATTCATCTAATCCCTCACATTTTACCTTCACTTGGTATTTTATACAATCTACCTGTAGTTTACTTTCCCAGCCTCTGACGCACGATTTCGTATGCTAAAACGCCTGTTGCTACAGATGCGTTCAGGGAATCGATGTCACCTTTCATAGGAATGGTCGCAATCATATCACAGTTCTCTTTTACTAATTTGCTGACACCATCGCCTTCATTTCCGATAACAAGACCAATGGAACCTGTCAAATTAAGGTCATACATTGGTGTACCATCCATGTCTGCACAAACAAACCACATACCCTTATCTTTTAATTCTTTGATTGTTTGGGTAATGTTGGTTACTTTTGCTACAGGAGTGTAATTAATTGCGCCAGCCGATGTTCTGGCAACTGTAGGTGTAAGACCTACTGCACGGCGTTTTGGAATAATAATTCCATGGGCTCCCGCCTGATTTGCAGTACGAATAATCGCACCTAAATTGTGTGGATCTTCAATTCCATCTAAAATAATAATAAATGGTGGTTCTCCTTTTTCTTCTGCTTTTGCCAAAATATCATCAACTTCCGCATAATCATAAGCTGCGGAAATAGCGATTACACCTTGATGCTTTCCTGTTTCAGAAATCTGATCTAAACGCTCTTTGCTTACATAATTTATAATGGTATCGCCTTTTCTGGCTTCCCTTGTAATAGATTTAACAGGTCCGTCCTGACATCCATCTAAAACAAATAATTTGTCTATGGTTTTTCCAGAACGGAATGCTTCCAACACCGCATTACGCCCTTCGATTTTATTTTCTTCGTATCCCATGAAATTCCTCCATTTTTGTGCAAACTACACTACTTCAGACGTATTGAACAGCGTTCAAAAAATCCTTAGTTAGCAATCTTCACTAAATTTCTATATTGTTATTCCGGCTCTTTCAAGTCCTAATTTTGTTAATTCGACTACTCTTGGAAATTCATCTTTTAAATAAAGATATCCCATAAGTGCTTCAAATCCAGTCGCTTTTCGATAATCCACCACCGAAGCATTTTTGGCGGTAGTTGGTGATTTCGCATTACGTCCTCTACGATACACATCCGCCTCTTCCTCTGTTAAATCATGTTCCAAGGCTTCTATGATTTTTGCCTGTGTCTCTGCTTTTACAATATGACTGGTCTGGTAGTGTAATTGACTAGCCTTTGTATTTCCTTTTCCTACAATGAGAGAACGAATCACCAAATCAAATATGCCATCTCCAATATATGCTAACGCTAATGGCGAGTATGTGCGAATATCTACGTTTTCAATTCCAAACTGCTCTTTAATATAAGAATCAATCTTCATTTCCATTAAACAAGCTCCCACTTAACGCCTTCTCTTGTATCTTTAATTGCTACACCTTTCGCTAAAAGTTCATCACGAATTGCATCTGCTGTTGCAAAATCTTTTGCCTTCTTTGCTGCTGCACGTTCTTCAATTTTTGCAAGTACAAAGGCTTCTAACTCAGCATCTACACCTGCATTTGCTGGTGTTTCCATAAGTTTTTTACCTTCTTCATATAAATTTAAAGAAAGTACATAGTCAAAATCATTAATCAGTGCAAGTTTTGTTGCATCATTAGTATCTGCTTTTACAACATCGTAAAGCACTGTAATTGCCATAGAAGTATTTAAGTCATTGCAAAGTGCATCTTCAAATTTTGCTCTGTACTGTGCAAATACCTGGCTATCTACTTCGCCTTCATTTTTCAATTCTGCTACTTTCTTTGCCAGTTTATTATATGCAACAACCATGTTATCTAACGCTTCGTAAGAAAATACCAATGGTTTACGATAATGTGACTGCAAGCAGAACATTCTATACACCAATGGATTATATCCTTTGCTTTCGATTAAGGATACTGTGAGGAAATCGCCTTTGGATTTACTCATTTTTCCAGACTGGTCATTTAAGTGATTTACATGGAACCAATAATTACACCATTTGTGCCCTGTATAACTTTCTGACTGTGCGATTTCATTTGTATGGTGTGGGAAAATATTATCTACACCACCACAGTGAATATCCATATATTCTCCTAAGTGCTTCATACTGATGCAAGAACATTCAATATGCCATCCTGGGTAACCTACGCCCCATGGACTATCCCATTTTAATGCCTGATCTTCAAATTTTGATTTTGTAAACCAAAGCACAAAGTCATTTTTATTCTTTTTGTTTGTATCTTCTTCTACATCATCACGAACACCTACTTGAAGTTGTTCTTTTTCTACTGCGGATGAGAAAACATAATACTCTTCTAATTTACTTGTGTCAAAATAAACGTTTCCGCCTGCTTCATAGGCATAGCCTTTTTCCAAAAGCACTTCAATCATATGAATAAATTCTGGAATACAGTTGGTAGCAGGTTCTACTACATCTGGACGTTTGATATTTAACTTCTGGCAATCACTAAAGAATGCATCTGTATAAAACTGTGCAATTTCCATAACCGTTTTATTTTCACGTTTTGCACCCTTTAACATCTTATCTTCACCTGTGTCTGCATCACTAGATAAATGACCTACGTCTGTGATGTTCATAACACGTTTTACATCATAACCAACATAACGAAGTGATTTTTCTAATACGTCCTCCATGATGTAACTACGAAGATTTCCGATATGAGCAAAGTGATATACCGTAGGTCCACAAGTATACATGGCAATTTTGCCATCTTCATTTGGGATAACTGTATCCACATTTCTTGTTAATGAGTTATAAAACTTAAATTTGTTTTCCATGGGGTTTCTCCTTTTTCCATACAAAAGTTTTTCTATAATAAAAGTTTTCTATAATAAAAGTTTTTTCGATCTAGTTTACTGTCGTTCCTGCTGTTACCGCCAGCAATGTTTTTAGCTGCTCGATTTCCTGCTCCAAAGTATCTACTCGTTTACCAAGTTCTGCCTCATTTAATTCTAAGCAGCCCAGTTCATCCTGAATTGGGTCAGGTAAATCATTGTGATCCAAAAGTTCTTGAGGTGTATCTGTTTTCAATCGTTTTACGACACGACCTGGAATACCAACTACCGTACAGTTTGGTGGCACTTCTTCCAACACCACACTACCTGCACCAATTTTACAATTATCACCAATGGTAAAAGAACCTAGCACTTTTGCCCCAGCACTTACCATTACATTATTACCAAGGGTTGGGTGACGTTTGCCCTGTTCTTTACCAGTACCACCAAGAGTAACTCCCTGATAAAGGGTACAGTTGTCACCAATAATCGTTGTCTCACCAATAATTACTCCAGAACCATGGTCTATAAACAGACCTTTTCCAATTTGCGCTCCCGGATGAATCTCAATACCAGTTTTTCTAACTGCCTTCTGTGATAACCATCTCGACCAGAAATAGTGTCCGTTTATATACCATTTATGTGCGGTTCGATACATCATAACGGCTTTAAAACTAGGATATAAAAACACTTCCCAGTTGGAGTGAATCGCAGGGTCTCTTTCGCGTATAATATTAATTTCGTCTTTTACGTTCTGAATAAATCCCATATGCAACCTCCATTTATGCTTGATTCTTTTTCTGCATATTCGCGGAAAATAAAAAGGATTACCTCCCCTCATAGAGACGAAGTAATCCGTGATTCCACTCTAATTCAAAGTATACTGTAAATGTCGAGGGTTCGAATCTCCCTCTCGTTTCGCATACTTCCTCTGACATTTAACGCATGTGACACGTACCTGGCTAATCTTTATATAGCATTTATTTTCTCCTGCTATCATCAACTCACCAAGTCAGCTCCCGGATGCACTTTCGAAATGTAACACGGAAACTGCTTTCAGCCGGTGACAGTTTCTCTCTTTCGCCTTACTTTACTTTCTACTCTTTCCGTTCAAAGCCTTTTTTTATAAAACAAAACTTACAATATAGTTTATGCAGAAAATGTGATTTTGTCAAGGGAAATACTTCCTATTGACATCCTCCACATCCACCATTGCAGCCGACCTGCACACTTGCCTCATACATCGTTGCAAGGGAACAAATGGCCTGCGCTGCCATACCTTCTTCACGTCCTGTAAATCCAAGTCGTTCTTCTGTTGTGGCTTTTACATTAATCTGGTCTCTTTCAATACGAAGCACCTTTGCAATATTTTCTTCCATCTGGTCAATATATGGACGAAGTTTTGGTTTCTGCGCAATGATAGTTGCATCAATATTTTCAATCACATATCCTTTTTCTTCAATAAGGTCACGTACATGAGCCATAAGTTTCATGCTATCTGCACCCTTATAAGCTGGATCTGTATCTGGAAAATGCTTTCCGATATCTCCAAGTGCTGCTGCACCAAGAATTGCATCCATAATCGCATGCACTAGTACATCTGCATCTGAATGTCCTAAAAGTCCCAATGTGTGTGGCACTTCTACTCCACCAAGAATTAATTTTCTGTCTTCTACTAATTTGTGAACATCATATCCTAATCCTACACGCATTCTTTTTTCCACCTTTCAAAGTTGTGTATCTAATCTATTTTTTATTATACCAAAAAACTCACCTGACTAATAGTCTAAAGTTGAAAGAGATGTAAACCTCTGCTAAAATAAGTATGTTAGATAAAAAACGAAAGAGGATTCTATATGAAACGATACACTCTTAAAAAAATCCTTCCTTCTATACTATTGATTTGTGCTTTATCCCTTACTACCATCTATATTGATGGAGCACAAAACGATGCGGATGACGCCAAAGAACAGATTGATAATTTACAAGATCAGATGGAAGACGTGGAGGATGAGATTGATAAATATAATCAACAAGAAGAGGCTTTGCAAAACGATCTCAATGATTTAAATAGCAATCTCCAATCACTGGCAACCGATATGAATGATTTGGAAACCCAAATTGCTAGCAAACAGGCGGAGATTGAAACGATAACTGTTGAGTTAGAGGAAGCAACACAAATTGCAGCCGAGCAGTATGAAGATATGAAGTCTCGTATTCAATTTATGTATGAATATGGAAATACCTCCCTTTTAGTGACTTTGCTGGAAAGTAACTCCTTTTCTGATTTCTTAAATAAGGCGGAATATGTATCATACATTGCCTCCTATGACAGAACAAAACTAAACGAATATCAGCAATTATTAACCGACATTACTCAGAAAAAAGAAACTCTTGAGGCCGAAGAAACTTCTCTTTTAGCATTAAAAGAGGAAATGCAGCAAAAACAGAGTGCAGTAACTCAATTAATCAGTGCTACACAAAGCAACATAGATAAAACTCAAACACAGTTAGCTAATGCTAATGAAAATCTCGCATCGTTGGAAGAACAACTGGAATATTGGGAAGCCTATGAAAAAGAATTAGAAGCGCAAAAAGCACAGGAAGATTTAAAGAACTGGGAAAACATCCAGGACATGGAACAAGAAGATTGGTCTGGCGTGGATTATGTACCACAGGAAGGCGAAGCCTATCTTTTAGCAGCGATTATCCAGTGCGAAGCAGAAGGCGAACCTTATGAAGGTAAACTTGCAGTTGGAAGTGTCATTATGAATCGTGTGAAAAGTTCTAGTTTCCCAAATACCATTACTGGTGTGGTTTATCAAAAGAACCAGTTTTCTCCAGTTGCAAGCGGACGTTTAGCATACCGTTTAGAGGCAGGTGTCAACGACGAATGCAAACGCGCCGCAACTGAAATATTAAATGGAACAAATACAATTAATGCTTTATTCTTCCGCATGAACAACGGAACAATCCAAGGTACCATAATTGGTAATCATGTATTTTACTAAGTATGTAATCTATTTTACTGGCACACCATCGATGTAAACCCGCTCTACTGTTGTGGATACTTCAAATGGACATCCATCTGTGATAACGATGTCTGCATCTTTGCCTATTTCAAGGGAACCTACACGGTCTGCGATACCTGCATGTTTTGCAGGGTTAATGGTGATTGCCTGAAGCGCTGCAAATGGTTCCATACCTGCCTGCACCGCAATACCTGCACAAAGTGGAAGGTATTCCTGTGGAATGACTGGTGAATCTGTAATGATGGATACCTGACATCCTGCTTTTGCAAGTACACCTGGAGTAATCCAACTCTTATTACGAAGTTCGAACTTGCTGGCACTGGTAAGTGTTGGACCTACTGCCAAAGGTACATTTTCTTTTACTAATTCATCTACGATTAAATGACCTTCTGTTACGTGTTCCAATGTGATTTTCACATCAAATTCTTTTGCAATACGAAGCGCTGTGAAAATATCATCTGTCGCATGAGCATGCGCTTTTAATGGCATTTCTCCTTTTAATACTGGAATCAATGCCTCTGATTTCATATCAAGGGCTGGATATTTGGAGATGTCATCTCCTGCTGCTTCTTTTTTGTTCATGTATTCTTTTGCTTTTGCCAATGCTTCACGAAGTTTGAACGCAGTGGTCATACGGCTGGAATCAGATTTATCACGATAGCAACGTTTTGGATTTTCACCAAAGGCACATTTCATGGCAACTGCATCACGAACCACCATATTATCGGAACGCTTTCCTACGGTTTTAATGGTTGTAAACGTACCACCTAATACGTTTGCACTACCAGGTCCTACACATACACAGGTCACACCGGCTTCTGCCGCTTTTGCAAAAGCTGGGTCCATTGCTTTGATACCATCTAAACCACGAAGTTGTGGACTTACGATGTCGTTCATTTCATTGTAGTCCATCCCCTCGTATCCGATACCATACCCATCTAAGCCGATATGTCCATGGGCTTCCACAAAGCCTGGATAAATTTCCTTTCCAGTTGCATCCACGATTTCCGTATCTGCATCTACGTTGAGATTTTCGCCAATCTCCTTGATTTTTCCATTCTCAACAAGAATATCCGCTACAAAAGTTTCCTCAACAATTCCATTGTGAATGTTACCATTTCTGATACAAATCATTTCTATTTCCTCCTTTGTAATAAAATTACTAAAATAAACTCCATATATATAGCACACCATAAATTAGAGGTTGATGCAGCATATAAATAACCAGGGATTTTCGACCTATCCATCCCAATGGCGGACAAATGGATTTCTGCAAAAATACCACCACAGGACAATTTTCAATGCCACATTTTGGCTTTCTATGGAATACAATTCCATAACAAAAATATCCGGTTATATATAAAATAAACCATGGCAAAATAGAAAAATAATCCGATGAATAAAATCCTACTTCATCAAATCCTAAATAGGTTGTAAATCCATTGGCATACCATTCTATAGGAAGTTCAATAATTCTGTGTTTTCCAAAACCGAAATAACCACTATTTACTGGATACACAAACAGAAACAAAAGAAAACTGATCACTGCTCCAATTACTGGCTGAATTTTTCGAAACACCAAATCCAATGGTATCATCAAAATCATAGAAGAGCCTATCAATGTTAAAATGCCAAATATGACCTTGGACGCTGGCATAGCAACAATGGTTACGAGCGAAATAAGTACGCCACCTGCATACACCAGCATCCCTCTTTGAAATGGTTTTTTACTTAATTGCCAGCAAAATCCTGATATCAGAATAAAGCTACAGCATATAATCTGCTGCCACAAAAACGCGGCGTCCGACTTAAACCATTGCCAGTCCACTCCAAATATATAAACCAAGTCCCAAATAGCATGGTATATCACCATGTTAAGCAGCCAAAATCCTCTGTATTCGTCAATAAAATTTAAGCGACCAATCGATTTCTTTTCCATAACTATTACTTTCTAGGATAACCCTTTTCATTTCTTTCATACATTGTTTTCCATTTTGAAACAACATAACCATTTTACCTCTTTCTACTTCAAAAATAAACAAAAATGTGACTTTGTCACATTCTTTCTTGGAAAAATCTATATACTATATTTTGTAAGGAAGTTGTGATATGATGAGTTATAGGATTTATTTAGAAAGGATTATTATATAGAAAAGGAGAATAAAACTATGGCAGAAGTAATTTTAACAAAAGAAAATTTTGAAACTGAAGTATTAAAAAGCGATATCCCAGTATTGGTGGATTTCTGGGCTACATGGTGTGGACCATGCATGATGCTTTCACCAGTTATCGCAGAACTTGCTGAAGAATTAGAAGGCAAAGTAAAAGTAGGAAAAGTAAATGTAGACGAACAGAATGAACTTGCTATGCAGTATCGCGTAGCGAGCATCCCTACTCTCTTACTTTTCAAAAATGGTGAATTAGTAAAAACATCTGTAGGATTTATGCCAAAGAATGAAATCATTGCAAATCTTGGATTATAATTGAAAACACCTAAGAAAGAGGTGGTACATGCTGACATGTGCCACCTCTATTTCATTTATATTTTCTTAATTTGTATTTACACTTTCAAACATATAATCATATTTTGATGTAAACACTTCACCTCGTTCTAAACGGTATACATCTCCGTCTTTGATTAAGATATAGTAGAATACCCCATCACTACCTTGTCCAAAGAACGGAATAAGTCCATCCTCATCTACTTCTACATATGGCAGTTGCTGTTCAAAGGTTCCCATATCTGTGCCATCATACTTATATGCACCTTGAATATATGGAATGAACCAAATATTATCAGCACCTTGGATCACTTCCATTTCATCAACTCGAAACTGTGTTACCGTATATGGTCGATTTTCCGAAGGCTCCATCAGCGCCTCTATCATGGTAGTAACCATAACTTTTAATACCTTCTGAATATCGGTCTCTTCTGTACGATAGTAAACTAAATCATCTCGATTCATGGTTCCATGGGAATTATCTACAAAGATATGACAAATCTCCTGACCATCATAGTCTGCAAACAACTCTTCCATCCCAACGATATGCACCAATTGCACCAAACTCTCACCATCATGATTGCGATAGCTAAAATTCCATTCTTTTTGGAAATGGTTCCATACGGCATCGAATAATTCAATCGTTGTATTTTCCTTCTTTTCACAGGTCCAGTACACGGTGTCCTCACCCTCAATATTACATTCGATGATGCCACCATTTACATCCCAGAATATGATTTCAGAGTCTCCTATTTCTGCCTGTATCTTAATCCAGGTACTCACTTCTTGAAATGCTAGATTTTCTACTTTTTCCCAATCATACATATAAAAAATTGAAGAAAGACCTTGGATCGCCTTGGTATTTCGCGATAATTTACAGGTCCTGATACTGCCCAATTCAGATGTCGTCACTTTTGCCTGATCTGAATAGTCAAACACATAATTTATCATTTGGAAAGGCGACACATTCGACTCCCAATCTCCATCCACTGTTTTTATGATGTAGTTCCATAACTGTGGACAATCAATAACTAAGAATTGTTCCCTATAACCATAATTAGTAGCTGTTTCTATATCTTCGAATAATAAGCCAATCGTACCATCCTCTAAACATCGAAATCGCCAAAGTTTCTCTTCGCGTGATAGGAAGAGTTCATATCCTTCCTGTACTTCTACGACTTCACCCGATGTACAACTATCATCTGTTATGGTGTTTAAGATTGTACAGATTTTTTCATATTCATCTTCCGAAATATCATATTCTGTGATTTCCTGATTATATATTTTTTCGATTCTTACTTCATAAATATCTTCTGGTGTAATACTTTTTGTCCACTCTTCAAATCCTGTGGAATCTTTCGGATTTGTAAGGAAACATATAAACACAATCACACAAACAACTGCGAAGATACCGAAAACAGCACCTGCTGGCTTCTTATAATTTACGATACCTTTTATTCTCTCCTTGATGCCAATTTCACCAAATGCGACTGGACAGGCAGATACCATATGTCTAGGACTACTGCAGAGAAGAAGACTCTCCATATACTTTTTCTTTTCTATCATATTCATGGTATCAATCACGCGCTCATCACAGGATATTTCAATATCACGACACATACTAATATAAGCCACCCAAACCAGTGGATTAAACCAATGGATTGCCAGAACAACAAATCCCAACGGCTTCCACCAGTTATCGTGATATTTTAGATGCTCATTTTCATGTGCAATAATATATCGAATCTGCTCTTCCTCAATATGCGATGGCAAATAAATACGAGGCTGAAATAGACCTAATATAAATGGAGACCGAATACCATCGCAAATCCACAGATTATCACGTAAACGTGTTGATATACGAACTGTTTTCTTCAATCGATAATAGCAAATCAAAGTGTAGGTCATCATACCAATGATACCAACACACCAAAGAATCGAAGCGCCATAAACAACCTTCTGCACGGAAAACATTCCTGTATCAGTCATAGCATAGCCGCCCTCTACCTCTGAATAATTCTCATCTCCTACCTGATTATCCACAGATGGAGTTTCATTTCCTGCACCATTTTCATTTTGATCACTGCCAACCGCTTGATTACCTACTACTTGCTGAGAAATAATAGGGTTTACAGCATTATCTATTTCCTCTATTCCAGAATGAATCTCTGGTTTTTCTTCATACAAAAACTCTTCCGAAAAAGTCTCTCCACTTGGAATAAGGCTTAGCCCACTCTCTAGTGATATCGGGCAGAGCAGACGTACTGCTACCCAAAGCCATAGAATATAGCAAACTCGTTTCGGAGCATTTAATCTATGAAATATCCATCGTATAACCAATACTGCTACAATCATCCAGCTCGCTGATATGCTCATATTCAGAACCTGTAAAAATAAAGCTTCCATTCTTACACCTCCCCTAATTTATCCATCAAATCACGAATCTCTTTGATTTCCTCCTTGGATAACTGTTTACTACTAGCAAAAGCTGCGATAAAAGCTGGTAGGGAGCCTTCAAATGTCTCAGAAACAAACTGTTCACTCTGCATTCCCTGTAATTCCTGCTTAGAAATAATAGAAGTTACTGTTCCTTTTTCATTTTTAAAAATCCCTTTTTCACACAACTTTTTTAACACGGTATATGTGGTAGATTTTTTCCACTCAAGCTTTGCCTCACAAAGCTTTACCAATTCTCCAGAACTGAGGGGTTCGTTTTCCCAGATAATGTCTGCGAATTGTGTTTCTACTGCACCTAATTTGGTATCTTTGATTTCACCCATAAATATTCACCTCGCCTAAATACTATAGTAATTTTGTATCGTTGAATTAACCACTAGCACTTTTATTCCTATTGCATCAGCCATATTCGGTCTATTGATAATAGACTTTTCTTTAGTCTATCATCTATAGACCTTTCTGTCAATATAATTTGGTGTCAAAAAAGCAAATAAAAAACACATGGAAATCAAGTAATGCTTGATTCCATGTGTTTTATGGTCTTATTTATAAATTTGTAAAACTATGATTATGCAAGAGCTGCTGTAATAATAGCCATTGCGTAAACTTCTTCTGCGTTACAT
>CAZDAP010000012.1:0-14188 GCA_964503585.1 uncultured Lachnobacterium sp.
ATACAGCAGCTGCTGAAAAAGAATTAAAACGTATTACAGATCTTGGTATGGGTAACCTTCCAGTTTGTATGGCTAAAACACAGTATTCTTTATCAGATGATGCTACAAAACTTGGACGTCCAAGTGGATTTACCATCAATGTTCGTGAAGTATATGTATCTGCTGGTGCAGGCTTTGTAGTAGCAATTAATGGTTCAATTATGACAATGCCAGGACTTCCAAAGAAACCTGCAGCATTTGAAATTGATGTAAATGAAGAAGGAGTAATCACAGGATTATTCTAAATAAAGAACTTCTAAATAAAGAAATTCTAAGAGGAAAGGTGTAGATATAAATGGCGCAAATTATTAATGGAAAAGAAATTGCTCAAATAATAAAAGATGAAATGAAGACAGAGGTTGCAGAATTAAAAAAGGCTGGGAAAAGTTGTTGTTTAGCAGTTATTCAGGTGGGAAATGATCCTGCATCTACTGTGTATGTGTCTAATAAAAAGAAAGCCTGTGAATATATTGGAATTGATTCCCTTTCCTATGAACTTCCAGAGGAAACAACAGAAGAAGAGTTATTAACATTAATTGATAAATTAAATACTGACACAGCGGTACATGGAATTTTATGCCAATTACCGCTGCCAAAACATATTAATGAAAAAACTGTTTTAAACCGCATTTCACCAAAGAAAGATGTAGATGGATTCCATCCACAAAATGTTGGTGCACTTGTTGTTGGTGATTTTGGATTTGTATCCTGTACACCAGCCGGAATTATAGAACTTTTAAAACGTTCTAATGTTGAAATGCAAGGAAAACATTGTGTTGTGATTGGTAGAAGCAATATCGTAGGAAAGCCAATGGCACTTTTGATGTTACGTGAAAATGCCACTGTAACTATTTGTCATTCAAAAACACAGAATTTAAAAGAAATCTGCAAAGAGGCTGATATTCTTATTGTTGCAATTGGTAAACCATTGTTTGTAACAAAAGAATATGTTAAAGAAGGTGCTGTTGTTATTGATGTAGGTATCCATAGAGATGAAAATAATAAATTATGTGGTGATGTGGATTACAAGGATGTAGAACCAATTTGTTCTGCTATAACACCAGTTCCTGGCGGTGTAGGACCAATGACGATTTGTATGCTAATGAAAAATTGTATTGAGGCAATGAAATATTATTCTTAAAAGGTGGAAATATGTACTGTATAAATTGTGGAGCAGAAATCAAAGCAGAATATAATAACTGTCCATATTGTGGCAAAGCCTTACAAATGGTACCAGACTATAGTATCTATGATGAAGATGATATTAATGTTATTTTAGAAGGTACAAAAGACATTGAATCGAAAAATAATAAGGCATCTATTAAAAATCAACAGGAAAATGAACAAAAAGAACAACAGTTATCTGATACAAATTCAAAGAAATATAATACAAAACAGTTAATTTTAATTACAATTGTCTTATGCATCATTTTATTAGTTGTTGGAATCGTTGTAAAAATATCAGTAGATAATAAAAATAATAACTCCTATGATTATCAAATGAAAATTGCTGATCAGGAAATGTTCAAAGGAAATTATGATGATGCAGAAGAGTATTATTTAAATGCTTTGGAATTATCGTCCAATGATACAAAAGCACGTTTAAAATTAGCAGATCTATATGTTGCAACAGAAGATCCTGATTCTGCAATTAAAATCTTAAATGAAGTTTTGCTTTTAGATGCAGAAAATTATGATGCATACAAAAAACTGTTTAATATATTTAAAGCAGATGGCAATATAGA
Organism: uncultured Lachnobacterium sp.; assembly: GCA_964503585.1. Taxonomy (GTDB): domain Bacteria; phylum Bacillota; class Clostridia; order Lachnospirales; family Lachnospiraceae; genus Roseburia. The sequence goes on from CAZDAP010000012.1 coordinate 1,785, forward strand.
TGCTATTATAAATTTAAAATCCAATGTAACAAGTGAGAAAATATTAAAAATATTTGAAGATTATATTGTTGATGCACCAACTACAAGTTTACCAGGTGGGTCATATGGGGAAGTTATTAAACTTTCTTTAACTGCAAATAAAGGCTTGCAAATTTTCTATACCACAGATGGAAAAGATCCAATTATTTACGGAACATTATATACAGATCCCATTGAAATAAAGGATGCTGGTATGCATACTGTAAAAATGGTTGCTGTAAATTCCTTAGGGGTTTATAGTGATGTTGTTACTGAAACATTTGTACTTGAATATGATGCACCAGCTGACCCAGAAGTATCACCAAATGGTGGTGAATTTAATACTCCAACTTATGTGTATATTACCATTCCAGAAGGATGTAGTGCATATTATACATGGGACCGTTCGGAACCTTCAGAGTTGTCTACAAAATATGTATCACCAATTCTTGTTCCAGAAGGATATAATATTCTTTCTGTTATCATTATTGATGATACAACTGGATTGAAAAGTGGTATATACAGAGGTGTATTTGAATATATTGCAGAATAGTGGAAAGCGGGTTTTTACCCGCTTTTTCTAGGATTGGATGAAATATGAAAATAACAATTCTATGTGTAGGAAAAGTAAAAGAAAAATTTTATAGAGAAGGAATTTCAGAATTCACAAAACGTCTTAGTCGATATTGTAAATTAGAAATTATAGAAGTTGCTGATGAAAAAACAACAGAAGATGCTTCTGAAACAGAGATTCGAATCATCAAAGAAAAAGAAGGCGAACGTATTCTAAAAAACATAAAAGAAGATGCATATGTGGTTTGTCTATGCATTGATGGAAAACAACTAAATTCTGAAGAATTATCCGATAAAATAGAAAAATTAGGTGTTCAGGGAATTAGTCATATTTGTTTTGTAATTGGTGGTTCTTTGGGATTAGCCGATGATGTTGTAAAACGCGCCAATTTTAGGCTGAGTTTTTCGCCAATGACCTTCCCACATCAGTTAATGCGACTCATTCTTTTAGAACAAATATATCGTGCTTATCGTATTATGAACCATGAACCCTATCATAAATAATAGACTTTCTTCATATAGTGTAATATGAATGAAAGTCGTAAGCAAATATCGAACAAAATAATACATACATTAGATCTACCAGAGGATTTATTTTTAGGTCTTGCCAATATTTCTTTGATTGGAAACAAAGAAATCTATATTTCCAATCATCAGGGAATTTTGTCTTATGAAGAAGATGAAACCAATATCCTTTTAAAGAATTATCAAATTCAAATTAAAGGAAAAGGGCTTCAGATTACTTCTTATTCCAAAGAAGATATAACAATTAGTGGATATATCCGTTCATTGGAGTTTATATAAGTATGAGACATTTTTGGCAATGGTTATGTGGTTATGTATGTATTCTATTACGAGGAAGACAAGTCAATCGCTTTTTAAATCTATGTTCTCGAAATGGTATTCGCCTTTGGAAAATTTCAAGGGACGTAGACCATGTTATTCGTGCTCATATTGGTTTAAAAGATTTTTATTATTTGAAGCCATATTTACGCAAGACAAAAACACGCATGAAAATCTTGTCCAAAAAAGGATTTCCATTCTGGTGTTATAGACATCCAAAGTTAAAATGGACATTTGTAGTTTTATTATTTGCTACTTGTATGTTTACATATAGTTTTAATTATATTTGGGAAATTGAAATTCACGGAAATAGTAAAATTTCCAATTATGAATTGATGGATTTTTTGGAATCTTATGAAATCGAAGTGGGAACGAAGAAAGATACTGTAGATTGTAGCTTTCTCGAAGATCAACTCCGTCAGAATTTTAATGATTTAAGTTGGGTTTCTGTATATTTCAATCAAACAAAACTTTGTATTGAGATTAAAGAATCTTTGTATGATGAATTTCAAAGTGATTCAAATGATACGAATATGCAATACAATTTAGTAGCAGAAAAAGACGCTACCATTTACTCAATCATAACTAGAAAAGGCACTTCTGTGATAAAAGAGGGACAAAAAGTAAAAGCAGGAGATATTCTTGTTTTAGGTCAGTGTGAAATATATGATGATAATGGCCTTGTAAAAGATATTTTATATTTTCCTGCTGATGCGCAAATATATGCAGATGTTCAAAGTAAAATTATAATTCCCTTATCAGAAATAGAAATATTATCACTAAAATCAACTGGAAAATTCACAGATGAGATGTTATATTTTATAGCAAATCAAAAAATCAATAGAATTCTTGAAAAAATAGAAGAAAATGGGGTTATAATTCTGGATAAAAATGTTATGATAGATAAAGAGGGAAAAAATATTGTTTTCATAGGAGAAATAACTACCAGAGAACAAATCGGAATAAATATACCCGTGGAGGAACAGATCGAGTATGAGTTTGAATGAAAAGATGATTCAAATACCAGCTAAGAATATAACAAATATTTTTGGTGAATATGATGTGCACATTAAACGTATTGAGCGCACTTTAGGTATTACTGTAATTGCAAGAGATGATCATCTTAAAATTATAGGAACAGAACAAAGTACCGCGGACGCTGTGGAATTATTTACACAATTGAATGAATTAGCTGAACGCGGAAATAACATTACCGCACAAAACGTAAATTATGGTTTAGCACTCATTATGGAACATAAGGGTAGTTCTATGGTTGAATTGGACCGTGATTTAATTTGTCATACAACAAACGGAAAACCTATTAAACCTAAAACCATGGGTCAAAAAGAATATGTGGATGCTATTCGTAAAAAGATGATTGTTTTTGGAATGGGGCCCGCTGGTACTGGTAAAACCTATTTGGCCATGGCTATGGCAATTACAGCTTTCAAAAACGAAGAAGTAGGCAGAATTATTTTAACAAGACCTGCTATTGAAGCAGGAGAAAAGTTAGGATTCTTACCAGGAGATTTACAAAGCAAGGTAGATCCATATTTAAGACCGCTTTATGACGCCTTATATCAGATTATGGGAGCAGAAAGTTTCCAAAAAAATATGGAAAAAGGCTTGATAGAAGTTGCACCTTTGGCATATATGCGAGGAAGAACTTTGGATAATGCATTTATCATTTTAGACGAAGCACAAAATACGACACCAGCACAGATGAAGATGTTTTTGACTCGTATAGGATTTGGCTCTAAGGTTGTTATTACTGGTGATGCTACGCAAAAAGACTTAGCACCTGGAGCTACTTCCGGACTTGATGTGGCTTTGAAGGTTTTAAAAAATATAGACGAAATCGGCATATGCAAACTTACAAACAATGACGTAGTACGACATCCATTGGTACAGCGGATTGTACAGGCTTATGATGCATATGAAAACAAAGGAAAAAACCAAAAACGGAGAAAAAATGACTAGAGAAAAAATAAGTGTATATCGTGTACTGCCTATTATTGGTATTATTATCACTGCAATAGCAGCATCTGGTATACTTTGTTTCATAAATCAACTAGAAATAGATCAAATTCTGTGTACTTTATTTGTTATAATGGGATTTGTTCCAATTATTATTTTTGAACTTGTGTATGAACGCAACAGAAAAATGATTGGAAATAATACACAAACTACTTATGGTAGAGTAGCACTTGGCTTTTTCATATGTTGCATCATAATGATAGCAATTTCATTTATGCCAGAGTTTTTACGACCAGTTTTGCTGCTTCCACTTATCATTTCTGCCTTTGGCAATGAAACCTTAGGTCTTACTATAGGTATGTTTGCCAATGTATTGTTATCCTTAACAACAGGCGGAAGTTATAATGAATTATTATCCTATACGATTTTACTTGTAGTAGGAGTTATGCTTTCAAAGGCATTAAATGAAAAAACATATCGTTTATATATTGGCATCATTTTTATGTTTGCAAGTGTTTTATTTCCAAACGTATTTTATTATCTAACTTATGAAGAGATGCTTATGAAAAATCTTTTTATAAGTATTATAAACGGTTTAGTAATTGCTGCATTTGTTACCGTTTTGTATCCATCTGCAAAAGAGGTAACGGATGAGGAAATAAAATATCAATATCACCATATTTTAAATGATAGTTATGTCCAGATAAGGGAAGTACGAGCCTATTCTATTTCTGAATATAAACATGCTCGTAAAGTTTCAAAAATTGCAAAAAAATATGCAAATGCACTTGGTTTTAACGAAGATTTATGTGAAGCTGCTGGATTTTATTATCGCTTGGGCAGATGGGAAGGAAATTCCGTCGTGCAAAATGGTGTACAAAAAGCAAAAGAACTTTGTTTCCCAGCAGAATTGATTCAGATATTAAGTGAATACAATGGAGAAGAAAAAAAACCATCCACACCAGAATCTGCTTTGGTTCATATTATTGATGGATTATTAATAAAACTTGAACTATTGGATAAAGAGGTAGGGACAAGCCAGTGGAATCGAGAAGTTTTGATTTATCAGACGTTGAATGATTTTTCAACAGCAGGTCTATATGATCAGTCTGGTTTAAGCATCAATGCATTTATAAAAATTCGAGAATGGTTAGCCAAGGAGGAATTATTATAATGAGTTTTTATTTAGAAGAGGAAGTAGAAGTTAACTTTTCATTTGATCATAAAACCCTTGCAGAAAAAGTGGTAGCATTTTGCCTTGATTATGCAAAATTTCCATATGAAGCAGAAGTAAATCTTACATTGACAGATAACGAAGGTATACATGCGATTAATAAAGAGTTTCGTCAAATTGATCGACCAACAGATGTATTGTCCTTTCCAATGTTAAGTTATGAAACACCAGGAGACTTTGCTTTTTTGGATGCAGAAGATAGTGATGATTTTAATCCAGATACTGGAGAAGCTTTATTAGGCGATATTATCATTTCTGTAGAAAAAGTACAGGAACAGGCAGAAAGTTATGGACACAGTATGGAACGTGAATATGCTTTTTTAATTACACATAGTATGCTTCATTTGTTTGGATATGATCATATGGAAGAACAGGAAGCAAAAATAATGGAAGAAAAGCAAAAAGAGATACTAGAACAGATGAACATTTTAAGATAAAGGAATTAACGTATATGGGCTCATCCAAGAAAGATTCAAATTTTTTAGTGCAAGGATCCATCCTTGCTGTAGCATCTATTGTCAGCCGTATCATTGGACTTTTATATCGTCTTCCAATGACAGATATCATTGGAGATACGGGAAACAATTATTATAGTTGCGCTTTTGAAGTTTATAATATTATGCTGATTATCTCTTCTTACAGTTTACCATTGGCCGTTTCCAAACTGGTATCTGCACGTATTGCAAAGGGAGAGAGAAAACAGGCATATCAGGTATTTAAAGGTGCCTTACTATTTGCAATTATAGCCGGTACAATCGTTGCGTTAATTGTATATTTTGGTGCTGAAATGTTTACTGCAATGCTTCAGACACCTCTTAGTGTTTTCGCACTTAAGATTCTTGCGCCAGTATTAGTAGTGGTTGCTGTTCTAGGTGTTTTACGTGGCTTCTTCCAAGGCTTAGGAAATATGCTTCCAAGTGCAATTTCCCAAATTATAGAACAGATTGTAAATGCCATTGTAAGTATTTGGGCAGCATATGTTTTATTCCAGTATGGTAGTAAAATTGGCGAAGTATTAGGTGACCCAGAACGTTATGCAGCTGCATGGGGTGCTGCTGGCGGTACATTAGGAACAAATCTTGGTGCCGTTTCCGCATTGCTGTTCATGCTTTTTGTATTCTATGCATACATGCGTGTTTTCAAGAAGAAAATGAAAAGAGAACGAAATGTAGAAGTAGATTCATTTTCTTATGTTATGAAAATACTTGTAATTACCATTATTCCAGTACTTTTAAGTTCTACTATCTATAATATCAGTGGTATTTTAGATCAGGGTATCTTTAAAAATATTGCAACCTTACAGGGATATAAAGCAGATGAAATCGATGTTTGGTGGGGTGTTTTTTCAGGAAAATACAAAGTACTTATTAATGTACCAATTTCCATTGCATCGGCGATGGCAGCATCCAGTGTACCATCCTTGTCGGCTTCTTTTGCTGAAGGAAATAAAGAGGCTGTGAATAGCCAGATTAATGCTGCAATTCGTTTTATTATGGTAATTGCAATTCCATGTTGTGTTGGACTAGCAGTACTAGCAAAACCAATCTTTACATTGTTGTTCCCAGGTACTATAGAAACACTGGATATGGCAACCAGCATGATGTGGGTAGGTGCAGTAGCCGTTGTATTCTATTCCTTATCAACATTAACAAATGGATTGTTACAGGGAATTGATCAGTTAAAAATTCCAGTAAAGAATGCTGGCATTGCTTTAGTGGCACATCTTTTATTATTAGTTGTTTTGATGATGATTTTCCGCATGGATATTTATGCTGTCGTAATCGCAAATGCATTCTTCGCATTTTTAGTTTGCGTATTAAATTCTTTTGCTCTAAGCAGACATGCTGGATATAAGCAGGAGGTTGTTAAAACGTTTGTAATTCCTTCCATCGCATCTGCAATTATGGGTGTTATTGCATATGGCGGATATACCTTGTTCCACTATATAACAAAGAGTAATCTCATCAGTATTGTAATTGCGATTATTGTTGCAGTTATTGCGTATGCGGTCACATTGCTATTATTAAAAGGACTAGGTGAAGAGGAACTTCGTAGATTCCCAAAAGGACATTTACTGGTTTCTATAGCAAAAAAATTCCATTTACTGAAATAATTGAATAAAAAAATAAACTCATGGAGATACTTATTTGGGGTGATAAATATGAAACGTCAAATAAGTATCTCTATTTTTTTAGCAATTCTTGTAATTGTGCTTGCATGGCTATATATCAAATTTTCAAATGATACACAATTACATGACAATGGAGTATTAACAGAAGATTATTCAAATGATAATAGCAATTCACTAGTTATTAGTCAGGAATATATAAACTACCAATATTATATTAAAGACGAAGATGGAAGACTGGTTGTTTATGAAACAAAAACACAGGATATATATGCTCAAACAGGGATAGAAACCGAAACCTTGCCTGTGGAAATTCAATCAAAATTAGAAACCGGTATATTCTTTCAAACTGAAGAAGATTTATATAATTTTCTTGAAAGTTATTCTAGTTGATATTGGTTGAATGTTTGACATACCTATGATAAAATATCTACTGGTTTAATTTAATTTTAAGTTGGTGATTTATGGGCAAAAATAAAAACAAGCAGTATGATTTAGTGGTTATTGGCGCTGGTGCTTCAGGTATGGTGGCCGCTATTACAGCTGCTCGAAAAGGACAAAAAGTTTGTATCTTAGAAAAATTAGATAAGGCTGGAAAAAAATTACTGGCAACAGGAAATGGAAAATGTAATTTTACAAATGAATTTATGACTGCAGATTGTTTTGGGGCAGATGAATCCTTTATAAAATATATTTTGGAGACATTTTCAGTACAGGATTGTCTTGATTTTTTTCATTCTATAGGTATATATCCAAAAAACAAAAATGGATATTACTACCCAAATAGCGAACAAGCTTCATCCGTTGTAACAGCCCTTCTTCAGGAAATAAAAAAACTAGGTATATCCATTATTTATGAAACAACTATTGAGAAGTTAGAAGCAAACGAAAATGGTGTAACTGTAACAACTAATTATGGTGTTTATCAGGCGGGTAATATAATTATTGCAACTGGACTCTTAGCTTCACCGAAACTTGGTAGTGATGGCAGTTTCTTTGATGTGGTAAAAAAACTAGGACACAACTTTAATCCAGTTTTACCTGCTTTATGTGGTTTCTATTGTAAAGGCATTCCGTTTAAAAAGATTAGTGGAGTGAGAGCACAAGGAACTGTAACAGCAGTAATTAACGGGAATGAAATCGCAAAAGATACTGGCGAAATACAATTCACAGACTATGGTCTTTCAGGTATTCCCGTATTTCAAATTAGCCGTTATCTTTCAAAGGGAATTTATCAGAAATCAAAAGTAGAAATTCTATTAAATTTACTTCCTGATTTCGACAATCTCTCTCTAATAAATGAATTAAAATACCGTACGTCTATTTCTAAAAATCAAACTTTGGAATTTTTATTAAATGGACTATTAAATCAAAAACTTTGCAATATGATTTATGAGAAAGTACATTTCGATTTGAATCTTCTTATTTCATCTTTAACAGAAGAGGATTTAGAAAATATTGCATATTGTATACAAAACTTAAAAGTAAAAGTAACCAATTATCGTGATTATGAATTTGCACAGGTATGTACAGGTGGAATTCCCATCACGGACATAAATACGAAAACGTTGGAATCTAAAATTGTAAAACATGTCTATTTTGCAGGTGAAATTTTAGACGTTGATGGTATCTGTGGAGGTTACAATTTGCATTTTGCCTGGGCAAGTGGATATCTCTCAGCCAAAGCAGCAACAGAAAGGTCTATATGATTCAAATAACACAATTAAAACTGCCATATCAGCATACGGCAGCCGATTTAGAGAATAAAATCCGAAAAACCTTAAAACTATCTGAAAATCAGAAGTTTACATATAAAATCGTAAAAAAATCTTTAGACGCAAGAAAAAAACCTCAACTTTTTTCTGTCTATAGTTGTCAGGTAAACTGTGAGAAAGAAGAACAACTGGTAAAAAAAGTCAAAAACGCTTCTATCAGTATTGTGAAACCAAAAACTTATCAAATCCCTGTATCAGGGGAAGAAACCTTAGAACATCCACCACTGATTATTGGCGCAGGACCAGCAGGTTTATTCGCTGCGTATCTTCTAGCAGAAGCGGGATATCACCCAATTCTAATCGAACGAGGAAAAAAAGTAGAAGAACGCAAACAGGATGTGGAGCAATTTTGGAAAACAGGTATTTTAGATACCAATTCTAATGTGCAGTTTGGAGAGGGCGGGGCAGGTACCTTTTCAGACGGAAAACTAAACACAGTTGTAAAAGATCCAGCCAATCGAAATCTTTTTGTTTTGGAAACCTTTGTAAAATTCGGTGCTCCAGAACATATCTTATACGAAAACAAACCTCATATTGGAACCGATATTTTATGTGATGTTATTTCCAATATGAGAAACTATTTACAGGAAAAAGGGACAAGCATTTATTTTGAAACCTGTGCAACTGATTTTGTAATAGAAAACAGTTGTATTACTCGAGTTGTTTGTAATAATAATCTTCGTTTTGATGTATCTGCAGTTGTTTTGGCGCTGGGCCACAGTGCACGTGATACTTTCCAAACATTGGAACGTCTAAACATTCCAATGGAAGTGAAAAATTTTGCAGTTGGTTTCCGAGTAGAACATCCGCAAGCAATGATTAATGAGGCTTTGTATGGAAAACAGGAATTTTCTATGCCAGCAGCGCCATATAAGGTCACTTCCAATTTCCCAAATGGAAGAGGTGTATACTCCTTTTGTATGTGTCCAGGTGGCTATGTAGTCAATTCTTCGTCCGAAGATGAAATGTTAGTGGTAAATGGGATGAGTTATTCGGGTAGAAATTCATCTACAGCCAATAGTGCCATTATTATTTCTGTGGATACAAAGGATTACGGTGCAACAGACCCTTTGGCTGGTATGCGATATCAGCAAAATTTGGAGAAAAAAGCGTTTGCCCTTGCAAAGGGAAAGATTCCACAGCAGTTGTACGGAGATTATTGTGAAAACAAATCCACTTTGTCTTATGGAAATTTCTCATCTAACACAAAGGGAAATACCGCATTTTCCAATCTTCGTGGTCTGTTAAGCGCAGACATGGAAGAGAGTTTTATAGGTGGAATGGAGCATTTTGCAAATATTATTCCAGGATTTAATCGTAAAGATGCGATTTTATCTGGAATAGAAAGCAGAACTTCCTCACCACTTCGTATTTTAAGAAATGAAAATTATGAAAGTATCATAAAAGGAATCTATCCATGTGGTGAAGGTGCCGGATATGCAGGCGGTATTACCTCGGCTGCAATGGATGGAATTCGTGTTGCAGAAGCAATTATCAAGAAATATAAACCGAACTAGAAAGGATTGCATAAAGTGTCAGAATTATCACCAATGATGCAGCACTATCTAAAAACAAAAGAAGAATACCCAGGTTGTATTTTGTTTTATCGACTGGGTGACTTCTATGAAATGTTTTTCGAAGATGCAAAAATTGTTTCAAAAGAATTAGAATTAACATTAACAGGAAGAGCCTGCGGCTTAGAAGAACGTGCACCAATGTGTGGCGTACCATTCCATGCTGCAGATACATATTTAAATCGATTAGTACAAAAAGGATATAAAGTCGCTATTTGTGAACAGGTGGAAGATCCTAGCACTGCAAAAGGGATGGTAAAGCGTGAAGTAGTACGTATTGCCACTCCTGGTACCAACATTGATATGCAGTCATTAGATGAAACCAAGAACAATTACATTATGTGTATTGTTTATTCTACAGACAAGTACGGAATTTCCATTGCTGATGTAACAACCGGTGACTTTTTCGTTACTGAAGTAGATTCAGAGCGTAAACTTTTGGATGAATTAAACAAGTTTTTACCATCTGAAATTATTTGTAATGAGTCATTTTATATGAGTGGTGTGAACATCACAGATATGAAAGAACGTCTTGGAATCGCAATTACTGCTTTAGATTCCTGGTATTTTGGAGATGATTTGGCAAAAGAAACCTTGTTATCCCATTTTAAAATCCATACTTTAGAGGGATTAGGATTACAGGATTATGATAGTGGTGTAGTAGCTTCAGGCGCATTGTTAAAATATCTATACGAAACACAGAAAAATAGTTTATCAAATATCCTTGCCATTCATCCATATTCCATTGGTAAATATATGATTATTGACAGTTCTTCCCGTCGTAATCTGGAATTGGTCGAAACGCTTCGTGAAAAACAGAAACGCGGTTCTCTTTTGTGGGTATTAGATAAAACGAAAACTGCTATGGGAGCTCGATTGCTTCGTTCCTATGTAGAGCAGCCTTTGATTGAAAAAGCAGAAATTTTAAAACGTCAGGAATTTATTTCTGTTCTGAATAAACACGAAATCACAAGAGAAGAAATTCGTGAATACTTAAATCCAATCTATGACTTAGAACGTCTGATTACCCGTATTACTTATCAGACTGCAAATCCAAGAGATTTAATTGCATTCCGTAATTCTCTGGAAATGTTACCTGCTATTTCTATGTTATTAGGAGATTTGCCATGTAAGTTAGTGGACGAAATTCGCGATGAATTTGATGACCTGCGTGATTTATATGATTTATTGTGTGCCTCTATTCAAGAGGAGCCTCCAATCTCTAGCAGAGATGGTGACATTATTAAAGAAGGCTATCATGAAGAAGTTGACCGACTTCGCGCTGCAAAAACAGAAGGTAAGAGTTGGTTGGCAGAATTAGAAGCAAAAGAAAAAGAAAAAACAGGTATTAAGAACCTTAGAATCAAATATAACAAGGTATTTGGATATTATTTAGAAGTAACCAATTCCTTTAAGGATATGGTTCCTGATTACTTTATCCGTAAACAGACGTTAACAAATGCAGAACGTTTTATTACACCAGAATTAAAAGAATTGGAAGATACCATTTTAGGTTCTGAAGATCGTTTGACCTCTTTGGAATATGAATTATTCAAAGCGATTCGTGATCATTTGGCTGACAATGTAGCACGTATTCAAAAAACAGCCAAAGCCATTGCAAAAATTGATGTATTTGCTTCTTTGGCTTTAGTGGCAAGTCGAAATAACTATTGCAAACCAAAGATTAATGAAAGCGGTATTCTAGAAATCAAAAACGGTAGACATCCTGTTGTTGAAAAGATGATTACCAATGATATGTTTATAGATAACGATACCTATTTGGATAATCACAATAACCGTATTGCAATTATCACAGGTCCAAATATGGCGGGTAAATCTACTTATATGCGTCAGACGGCTCTTATTGTTCTGATGGCTCAGATTGGTAGTTTTGTACCTGCTTCATCCGCCAACATTGGCATTGTAGACCGAATTTTTACTCGTGTAGGGGCTTCCGATGACTTAGCCTCTGGACAAAGTACCTTCATGGTAGAAATGAACGAGGTGGCAAACATTTTACGAAACGCTACTTCAAGTTCTCTTTTGATTTTAGATGAAATCGGTCGAGGCACTAGTACCTTTGATGGTCTAAGTATTGCCTGGGCAGTGGTAGAACATATTAGTAATACAAAATTAATTGGTGCAAAAACCTTGTTTGCTACCCACTATCATGAATTAACTGAATTAGAAGGAAAATTAAATGGTGTAAACAATTATTGTATCGCAGTAAAGGAAAAAGGCGATGATATTGTTTTCCTTCGAAAAATTATTAAAGGCGGTGC
>CAZDAP010000013.1:0-14050 GCA_964503585.1 uncultured Lachnobacterium sp.
CTCTAGTTAAACGTCCCATAAGGATTACTTTATTCATACGATTTCTCCTCTAATTTCTATGCCTCGTCTTTTCTAACGCATAAGAAACGAAGAACGTTGTCCATAATACGAACGTCCTGCTCGATAATTGCAGGTACATTTGATTCTGCTTCGAACTGAATGAAGTAGTAGAAGCCTTCGCTCTGTTTCTGAATTTCGTAAGCTAATTTTTTCTTACCCCATTCTTCTACTTCTGAAACAACGCCGCCTGCACGTGTAATATAATCCTGTGCTTTTGCTACGACTGCTGCTCTCGCATCATCTTCGATCTTTGCACTTACAACGAGTGCTAATTCATATTTGTTCATGCGATTTACCTCCTTTTGGTCTCTGGCCCACAGAACTTAATCTGTGAACAAGGAATATTTATAATACCGAAAACAGATGATACCACGTTTTTACGCGGTTTGCAAGCCTTTTTTCGGATTTTTTATCCATTTTTTCACCTAAAAATCCCTCCAGATTTTATTATCTGGAGGGATTAGTTTATTTATTTAGTTTTTCAAATTTTACCATCCATTTACATGGTCTTTTTTATCCTGTGCATAAGTGATTGCTGCAGCTCCAACTGTAATTAAGATACAAAATACACATACTAAAATTCCTGATAACATAATATTTTCTCCTTTTACATAATATAAACTATTTATTGTTTCTTATTATTTTGTAAAAAGAAGTTATTTTTTCCCATCCTGCTGGTGTATGTATTTTATAATAATTTCTTGACTGAATGTTCTTTCATCTGCATCTAAGAAAATGCTTCCTTCGAAATAAGACATCTTAGGCTGAACATTCCATAAACTTATAGAAATTACTTTATTTCTTAAATTGCGATGTTCTTCTCTTCCTCTATCTTTTTTAATATACTGTGAACTATTATTTCTCTGTAGTAGTTCGTTGGTACAGTAATCCGAAGAGATAACATTTATTTTGTTGGAATATTTTTGTGTTTCTGGTTGTTGTGAAGATTCGCATGCGACATAAGGATCTACGTCTTTTATTTCAACGCACATCCCTGATCCAAACAATATGGCTACTAATAAGTAGCATATAAATCGTCTGTACCCTCGAATTTTCATAACCTTCTCTTTAAATATCGCTTTCGCGTTTTGTTAATTGCTTTGTGTTTTTTTCTACTAGTTTTCGAGCTACCATAACCTGATGTCCACAACCTGTACATTTCAATCGAAAATCAGCTCCTACTCGCAGAATTTCCCATTCACTGGCTCCGCATGGGTGTGGTTTCTTTAATTTTACTATATCGCCCACTTCATATACAAGTCTTTCCATGAATTCTACTCCTTTTTTGCATATCGTGTAAATCTCTCTAAAAGATAAATTTATCTTTATTTATTATATAACACCTTTGCAATTTCGTCTAAAACTATTAAAATAAAATTATCGAATTACTTACAGTTAAGGAGGTAACATCATGAAAATGATACATATGGAATGCCCAAATCATCCAGAGGCTACTTTGGAAGGGTATATTTTAGATTGTGAAATCACATTAGGTCAGGAAAAACGCCGTCCAGCCATTATCGTTTGTCCAGGTGGAGGCTATGTGTACTGTTCACCTAGAGAGGGCGAACCTATCGCTCTTGGTTATGCGGCAAAAGGCTATCATGCATTTGTCCTTCGTTATTCTACTGGCTGGGATGCAGCAGGATTTTCACCATTAGAGGAAATCAGCTGGGCAGTTGGATACCTGCGCGAGCATGCAGAAGAATGGAATATTGATCCTGATAAGATTTTATCTTGTGGGTTCTCTGCTGGCGGACATCTGGCTCTTGCAGCAGGTCTTATGGCAGAAAATAAGGTAAATGGTATGATTCTCGGTTATCCAGCGGTTTCTATTCCAAATATGCCAGGGGCATTTATGTTACAGCTTCTGACTGGCAAAAAAGAAGTGACCAATGAAGATTCCGAATACTTCAACCTCTTAAATAAAATTACTAAAGATGCGCCACCTGTATTTATGGTTGCTACCGCAGAGGATTTACTCACAACCTATGGTGCATTGCCTGTAGCAAATAAATATGCAGAAAATGGTCTGTTCTATGAACTTCATGTATTCCAGCATGGACCTCATGGGTATGCTTTAGCAAATGATGTGACTGCTGATGGTAGTTCTCAGGTACTGAATGCTGCATTCTCTACCTGGCAGGATTTATCGGTAGAATGGTTGAAGAAAGTCTTTGGACAACCTGAGTTCGTGGATAAGTCTACGAGTAAAATGGGTAAATATATGGCAGACCTTGGTTTTTCCATGCCAGGTATGGGCGACGGTGGATTTGCATAAAAGTTTTCAAATTCTCTTCATTCCTATATCATATCTTACATAAACTATTATTAATGATGTTTTGAAATGAGGTACCTATGAAAAGCAATTTATCTTTTTTAAGAAAACGCATCCTTCCTCTGGGACTTTGTGTCGTTCTGGCAGCAGGTTCTTTGACAGGATGTAAAAAAGAAGCGACGGTTAGTTTCGAAGAATTCACACAGGACTTATTCCTTAGTGAAATAACGGCGAATACCATTAATCTAAAATATACCATCGAAAATCCAGAGGAATATGGCATCACTGATTATGAAATCAGCCTTGGAGATTTTTCGAAGGAGGCTAGAGATTCTTCTAAGGATGATTTACAGCAAACATTAGATGCTTTAGAGAAATATGAAGACTGGGATTTGACTCTTGAGGAACAGTTGACCTATGATTTGCTGGAAGATTATTTGGAGACGCAAATCGCTCTTTGTGACTATGATTTGTACTATGAACCACTATCTTTCTCTGGCGGACTTCAAATGGAACTTCCTATTTTATATGCAGAGTATACGTTTAGTGATGAGCAGGACGTAAAGGATTATCTGGAATTGATTGCCCTTACAGATGAATACTTTGAACAGATCATGGAGTTTGAAGAAGAGAAATCAGATGCGGGGCTATTTATGTCGGATGAATTGTGTGAAAAAGTCATCGATAGTTGCGAAGCCTTTTTAGAGGATAAAGAAGAGCATTATCTGATTACTACCTTTGAAAATCGTCTGGCAGAACTTGATCTGTCGAAACAGGAAATTGCTTCCTATACGAAACAAAATAAAGAGATTTTGGAGAAACAGTTATATCCGGCTTATGAGGATATGATCAAAGGATTAGAGGCTCTTTTAGGTACTGGCACCAATGATGGTGGAGTTTGTCATTATGAAGATGGTAAAAAATATTATGAACTTTTAGTTTATTCAGAAACTGGTTGCAATGATTCTATAGACGAATTATATAAACGCATTGAAAATCAATGTATGAAGGATCTACTTGTTTGCTCGAACCTTTATCAAAAAGACCCTACTATCATAGAGAAATGCTCTTACTTGGAATGGGAATTTGAGAATCCTGATGCTGCATTAACTGCTTTACAAGATGAGATTCTAGAAGGTTTTCCTACTCCTCCAGAAACCACCTACGAGATTAACTATGTAGACCCTGCGCTTGAGGAATTTTTAGCCCCTGCATTCTATATCGTTGCTCCTATTGATAATTATGAGGAAAATATCATTTACATAAATGAAGGCTATGTTTCTTCGGATATATATGCCTTTACCACTCTAGCTCATGAGGGTTATCCTGGACATTTGTATCAGACAGTTATGACCTATGATTATGATTATCCAGATATCCGCTCTATCTTAAACTATTCTGGTTTCGTAGAGGGATGGGCTACTTATGTGGAAATGATATCTTATCACTATGCGGGAATTGATGAAAATGTGGCTTCTTTCCTTTCCCATAATCAGGCTGCTACCTTAAGTTTATATGCTGCTTCGGACATTGGTCTTCATTATTATGGCTGGACTGAAGAAGATATGTATGAGTTCTGGTCTGGATATGGCATCACAGATGAAGATGTAATAAAAGAAATTACCCAGCTCATTTTATCTGAACCGGGTAACTATTTAAAATATTATGTTGGTTATATTGAATTTCTGGAATTAAAGGATTATGCAGAGGATGAGTTTGAAGATGATTATTCTGATTTAGAATTCCATCGTGCCATCCTAGACATTGGTCCTGCTCCATTCCATATTATTGAAGAACATTTGAAGGAATTTTATTATTGACCCCAAACTTGAGTAAATACAGATTCACAAAGGGCTTTCGAGAATTCTCCATCCTGTGAAAGGATGAGGTTTTCGGAAGCCATTTCTTCTGTATAGTCTTCCATATAATATACGGTGTAATCGGTTCCATATCCAATGTGACATACGATTGGAATCGCATCATATTCTATAACTTCTACTTCACCAGTTTCTTCATCTCTTCCAATCGTAATATCTGCAATGCCGCCCACCATTCGGTTGGTTACACCATGTCCTGTGGAGGAGGTGCCATTTACAAAATTACCCAGTGAATAGTATACCAGCATATCATTGCCCTCTTCATCGGTAACCCATTCTATAGGTTCAATGACATGAGGATGGGCGCCAAGTACTAAGTCTACTCCCTCTTCTAAGAATATCTGTACCCATTTTTCCTGACTATTATCGGTTCCCAGATTATATTCGGTTCCCCAATGAGGACATACAATGGTAAAATCTGCAATTTCTTCCGCTTTCTGAATATCAGAACGTACTTTATCTTCATCTAAGAGATTTACGATATATGGTTTACCACTTGGAAGTGATATACCGTTGGTTCCGTATGTATAATTAAGCACCGCTACCGTAATACCATTTGCTTCGTAAGTATAGATGGTTTCATCCTGTTCTTCTTGCGAACGATTAATTCCTACATAATCTAATTCTGGTAAATTTTCATCCAGATATGCCATACAGTTTTCTACACCTTTTCCACCTTTGTCAATGGTGTGATTGGTGGCTAAAAGCAACAAATCAAATCCCGCTTCTACTTCGGCATGAGCCAATTCATAAGGAGAATTGAAACTTGGATAACCTGTATATCCAAAACTTGGACCACCCATAATGGTTTCCTGATTAACAATGGCGAAGTCTGCTCCTTCAATGGTATCCTTTACATTGACAAATAAGTGGTCAAAGTTATAAGTTCCATCCTCCTGTAAGCCAGATTCAATAATGCGTTCATGCATCAGCATGTCACCTACCATTACAATCTGCATGGTTTCTGGTTCTTCTGTAGCTTCTGTTACATTTTCCATCTGAGTCTGTGCTTCTGGATTCTTACTTACAACATCACCGTCTGTGGACTTGACGTTTAAACCATTTACCCAGATGATAAATGCAATTAGAATCACACAGACCACGCCTGAACTGATTCCTATTCGCATCATTAATTTTCTTTGTCTGTCTTTTCGTCTCTTCTCTCGTAACTTTCCCATATTATTTTACCAAATACTGATAGATATCTCTCTTACTTACGCCTCTGTCTTTTGCTACTAATTTCATGGCCTCTTTATGATTAATTCCTTGATTTTCATAATGCGCCATATGCTCTTCTATAGTCAACTGTTCCCAATTGGACTGCTGTTCCTTTACGATTTCCTCACGGGATTTTCCACAAATGACCAATACATATTCCCCTCTTGGTTCTTTCTCTTCATAATAAGAAAGAAGAGAAGAAAACGTAGTCTGGATTTTTTCTTCATGTTTCTTGGTAAGTTCTCGGCAAATGGTAAGTTCTCTGTCGCCTAATGCTTCCATCAGTTCTTTTATTGTTTTTAAAAGATGATGTGGAGCTTCATATATAATAATGGTTCTCGTTTCGTTTTTTAATTCTTCTAAAACAGCAGCTCGTTCTTTTTTATCCTTTGGCAAAAAGGCTTCAAAGGCAAAACGTCTGGTAGGACGACCAGACATGGTCAATGCAGTAATACATGCTGCTGCCCCAGGTAAAGAAGTCACTTCGATTCCTTCTTCATAGCAAATACGCACAATATCTTCTCCTGGGTCTGAAATACCTGGAGTTCCCGCATCTGTAATTAAAGCAATGTTTTTTCCTTCTTTTAGTTTTGCTACCAATTGATATGCCTTATCAATTTTATTAAATTCATGATAACTTGTCATAGGCGTCTGTATATCAAAATGATTCAATAACTTAATGGAATTTCTGGTGTCTTCCGCAGCGATTAAATCAACTTCTTTTAGTGTACGGAGTACACGAAAAGTGATATCTTCTAAGTTACCTATTGGTGTGGCACATAAATATAACGTTCCTGCCATTTTCTCCTCCTACATACTGTAGTTTATAACCTATTTATTTAATCTCTATTTAACATTCCGTATATGTCTAATATTTCTTCTGTGTACACCCCTGGTTCTTTATATACTATCAAAGGTTTTTCTACGGTGAGTCTAGATTTTCCACCCTTATAACCTTCGATTAGAACCATATTTGGTTCTTTATCTACATAGGGATATACCAGTTGCATACGCTTTGGTTCGATTTTGTATTGTACCATTTTTGAAAAAATCTCTGCCAAGCGGAATGGTCGATGTACCATATAAAATCTGCCATTTTGTTTTAGTATACGGCTGCTCTCCATCAAAATATCATCCAAGGTACACAATACCTCATGACGAGCAATGGTCTTCGCATCCGCATCATTTTTTAAACCATGGTCGCCAATCATATATGGAGGATTGGTTGTGATTACATCAAAAGAAGATGCTCCAAATATCTTTGAAGCATCTTTGATATCTCCTGTTACGATGGATATCTTTTCTTCGAGATGATTATATACCACGCTTCTGGCTGCCATGTCAGCACTATCTGGCTGCACTTCTAGTCCTGTGAAGTGGGAGCCTTCTGTTTTATTTTCCAATAAAAGGGGAATAATTCCTGTCCCTGTTCCCAAATCAAGCACCTTTTCACCTTTTCTTATATTGGCAAAGCCTGAAAGAAGAACTGCGTCCATGCCAAAACAGAATCTACCTGGATCCTGTATAATCATATATCCGTTTTGTAAATCATCTAATCGCTCACTATTTTTCAGTAGCGTTGTTGTTGCGCTTTTTGTTTTTTCCAAAATAACGTTTTCCTTTTCCATCGTAGCGTTTTTTATAAGGTCGATGTTCTGTTGTTTCATTTTCATCGCCTTCCTGTGGAGCGGATTCTTTTTCTACATTGTTTTCATTGTTGTTAAAACGCTCTTTATTTTGTGTACGTTCTTTGTCATACTTACGCTCTTTGTTGAATTTGCGAGGTTTTTCCTGACGTTCAACAATTTCTTCTACTATATCTTCGTCTTCTAAACCTTCTAATTCTTTTAATTCTTCCTCTGTAAGTTTTACATCTTTACGTTTCTTAGGACGGAAATTGAGTTCATTTACCTTGTATTCGCGGAGTTCTTTTTCGTCGCCATTATCTACAACCATTTTTACTAACTGACGTAATACGTTTACGGTCTGTACTTCACCTTTTACACCATCTTTTGTATAAACTACATCACCCACAGATGGAAGTCTGCTATTTAAGTATTCATAAGTATCCTGTTCGTTTTTCAGACAGCACATGAGTCTTCCACAAACACCAGAAATTTTGGTTGGGTTTAAGGAAAGATTCTGTTCCTTTGCCATCTTGATAGATACTGGTACAAAATCCGAAAGATAGGTTTTACAACAAAGTGGTCTGCCGCAGATACCGATACCACCGAGGATTTTTGTTTCGTCACGAACACCAATCTGACGAAGTTCGATTCTGGTACGGAATACTGCTGCCAAGTCTTTTACTAATTCACGGAAGTCAATACGTCCATCTGCTGTGAAATAGAATAATAATTTATTATTATCAAAGGTATATTCTGCATTTACCAGTTTCATTTCCAATCCATGCTTCTGGATTTTTTCTTTACAAATAGCAAATGCCTCTTTTTCTTTTTCTTTGTTGATTTCAACAATTTTTTCGTCTTCGTCTGTTGCAATACGAAGTACTGGTTTTAATGGCTGAATTACTTTTTCATCCTCTACTTCTCTTGGAGGAAGTAACACAGTTCCCATTTCTACGCCTCGTGCAGTTTCTACGATGGCGTGCATTCCTGTTTCCAATTCAAAATCGCAAGGATCAAAATAATAAATTTTGCCCGCTTTTTGGAAACGGATTCCTACTACTTTTATCATAATTAGTTCTCCTTTATTGCTAGCAACAACATTTCTATTACTAAATCAAAATTCACATTTGCTTTTAAACGAGTTCGCGTCTGTTCCAAAGCCTGCAATATTTTTTCTATTCCAGAATAAGATTTTTTTGCTGCCTGTTTTTTTATATCATAAACTTCATCTTTGAAGATGAGGTTATTTACATCGTCCGTGGCCTTCATATACAATACATCTCGATACCATAAAGTTAATAAATCCAAATATTCTTCCATATTCTGTTTATATCCATTTATGTTTTTGATGGTATGGCCTAATTCATATATTTCTATATCTTCCATCTTTTTTACTAGAGAAAGTACATCCATTTTCATCTCATTGAAGGAATCTGAGGATGCCAACTGAATGGCTTTTCCTACATTGCCTTGGGCAAAAGATGCGCAGATTTCTGCTTTATAGTCTGGCACCTGATATTTCTTCATAAGATGTTTCTTTATTTGCTCTTCCTCTACGGTTTTAATATTCAAAAGAATACAACGGGAAAGTATCGTTGGTAAAAATGAATCTGCGTTGGAAGTCAAAAGTAAGATAACTCCATAAGCAGGTGGCTCTTCTATGGTTTTTAACAATGCATTTTGCGCCTGTATATTCATTTTTTCTGCGTTGTCAACAATATAAACTTTATATTTACTACTGTATGGTTTAATGACAATGTCATTATTGAGCATTGTACGTATTTCGTCTACAGAAATAGACTTTGTTTTCTTGTCTCCCATCATTTCATCCTGTCCGATGAAAATGATATCTGGCTGATTTCGGTCTTTTGCCTGACGACAGGAACGACATACTCCACAAGGTTCATCGCCGCCTTCTTCACACTGCAGTGTCATGGCAAAGGCTTCTGCAAGCATCATTTTTCCTGAATTATCTTCACCATTAATGATATAAGCATGGGATACCTTGTCCATTTTTATCGCGTTTTTCAAATGCTCTATTATTTTATTATGTCCTACTATATCCTGAAATCCTGCCACGTTCTCTCCCTGCTTACGTAAATATATCTAATAAAAGTCCTTCGATTTCTCCGATTCGACTAAGAATTGCCAAATGATTCTGCTCATCCATCATCAATTCTTCTGCTAAAGCATCCAACGTCTCGTCAATTTTTCGGATAATACCATATACTCTGTGTCGTCCTCGTCGATCCAAAAAGTTATCTCTGGAGAATTTATGAGAACGATATACCACCTCATTTAAAAATTCTTTAATCAATCCACGATATTTTTTTAAATCTCGAATATCCATATGTCTAGCAATAAGTTCGCCCTGTGTGGTAATATCCATCATAAGAGCATCTACTTTTGCCTGAAGCTGTGCATCGGTGATGGCACTTGAAAGAGTAAATTTAAAGGAACCATCCCCTTGTGTTACTTTCGATGTCTCAGTTGTCTGATTAATCTGGGTAAGTTCATTTACCTTCATATTCATATCCATACAAGGCCACCTCCTTTTCTAATCCATCTGTGATTTGATATATTCCTCTACCTCATCGATGGTTTTTCCCAATGTAAGGTTGATAAATCTCTTTTCGATTTCCGCTTCTTTTAGTTTTTCTTCTGAAAAATCCTTTGCATCTGCTAAAAATCTGCGACACATTTCTTCGTATTTTGGAATTTCCTGTTCCTTTTCTCTAGAAATCGCCCGAAGAAGCCTGTCTCCATCTTCTACTTCTATATAAATAGGAACAACATTCTCTTTTCCAAAATAATCACGAATCTTTGTATAGGCTTCCAGTGTTCCAATCAATAAGTAATTTTCTTTGTCCAACTGAATATTACCATCATTCACCGTAAAATATTTCCAAACTCCATATACCGTATCGTAGGCTCTCAATTCTACAATACGACCTTCCTTCTCCAATCTCTGTACATCATCTTCTTTACAAAAATGATATTCTCTTCCAGGCTCTTCACCTTCTCGAATTGGTCGGGTGGTATATGGAATGATTCGTTTTAAATCAAATTTGTTTTCATGCAGCAGTTTCTGATAAATGGTATCTTTTCCTGTTGCACTTTTTCCCATAACACAAAATATTTTTCCCATGTTATCCTATCCTCTTAGTATAATATAGTCACAATAAATTGACAATGCAATCTTCTTTCAAAATCCTATCCCAAAAATCGTTCCAATTCTGGCATCCAGTCGTCAAAAAATATTTCATCTTCACATAAGGCTTTCCATATCGGGCCAAGGAATTTTTCTACTCGATCCATAACTGTTTCCCAATCATCATACTCCGTTCTATGATTTTTGGCATACTGCTGCCATTTTTTTCTCATATAACCATAACTCTTATAAGTAGATAACTGTTCCCATCTCTTCATGGTGATTACTTTTGGCTCTTTTTCTCCCATAGATTTTAAATCTTCTATTATATAGCGTCCGCCTATGGCATATTTTTTTAAAATCTCATTCACCCTGTCATAACAGCCCATATCCGACAATAATTCCAATTTTCTCATAATTTCAAAAAGGTCTTCTGCCAGAATGCTTTCCTTTGTATAGGAGTAATAAGAAAAGGACTTCTTCTCATTCGTGAAAAGTGACCTCTTTTTCTCCTTTGCTTTCTTATTTAATACTGCGTCTGCATCGATCCAAACTGTAATTGGGACCTGCATATCCATAAAAGTTCCTACAAGAGAGATTTCTACTGAAGTTTTATTTCTTCTAATACAACTCTGCCAACAAATATCATTTTCTTTCTTTTCTGAGAAAACTTCTTTTTCCAGCAACTCTATGACAGCCTTTCCAAAGGTATCGCCCGCCTGAGTTTCTGTATGGAAGAATTTTTTCTCTTTTTCTATATAAAAAAACTCTAATCTTCGTTTTGTTTTACTACGATAAGCCTTTTCTCCTATCGCCCCTTCATCAGCAAGCCATAAATATTCATGAAAAGAGGAGTTGCCAATACGCTGCATAATATCTTCGATTGCATATCCATACAGAATATCTGCTAGAGAGATGCCTTCTTTTATACTCTTTTCTTTCCATGTCTGTGGAAATTCTGTTCCCAGTTTCATTATAACCACACCCCGATTAAACTCTGTACTTTTTTAAGCACCTTGCGCTCTCTGGCATAATCCATAAGCGCAGATATATCCTTTTCTTCATCTTTAATGTATGCCTGAATCGCTTCCTTAAAATCCTTGCGCTCCATCTTATTTTCATACTTTAAGCAATCACAAATCAAACGATCCTTGTCATAAATCTGGAACTTACAATTTTCGTAGTTTACTTCTTTTACTCCGATTTTTAACACTTCTGGTTCTGTATAATATGGAATCACCTTTGGGTAGTCTAACTTAAATCTAGATTTGGAAGTGTTTTTATCAATTGCTACATGAAAACCATATGGCTTGGTAGAAATATATCCATAGAAATATAAAGCACTTTCCATGCACAAAACTCCGTCAGGAAACAACTTAGACACCAACGTTTCTTCTGAAAATCTCTCAATACCATATGTATAATAGCCATTTTTGATTCTTATAATCTCACCACTTTCGACAAAATCCAAAATACGCCTATAATCAATCCCCATCTCCACTAGCAGTTCTTTTTTTGCGATACCTTCATTTTCGTCGATACATTTGTATATTGCTTCTTTTATTCTTTCTGACTCTTCTGTTCTTTTATAAATCATGGAAATTTTTTCCGCCTTATAAATTTTATAGTGGTATATAGTTTATATTTTATTCGGAAATATAGGATACGTCAACTAACTTTTCTTTTTTCCGTTTTTGTCTCTTCTATCTTGAAAATCTACTTATTTTGTCCTATAATTTTATTAAAGACATTTTATAATGTCGAAAAACAATATAAGGAGATTTTATGGAACGTTCTACTACTTTAAGAAAAAATCCTTCTCGTGAAACCTGCGAAGGAATAATTAAAAGAATACTTATGACAGAAGTCCTTGAGCATGGTCGTAACAAACACTTTCGTTTTGCATCCGACTTTATGAATTATTTTGAATCCCTTTATCCTGCCTCCGATGCTTTGACAAAGCAAGTGCAGCGTGCGGTAAAATCTTTAGATATGCCAAAGGATGAGTTCGGGTATTATATCGTCAATAAAACTTCTTCTCAGTTGGAACAAGAAAAAGAAATTTCCCATCTCATTAAAAATGCAAACGTTTCTATCCATCCAATGGAAAATGTGGACACTATTTTTCTGACTGTAAATAGTCACTTAAAATCTTACATGATACATTTACTGGAAACTTCTGAAACCTTTCAGGGAAAGTTTATAACCATTGTAGAAACCTCTAATGGCTTACTTATCTATACGGAAAACAAGAAACAGTTGCTCATTTTATTAAATAGTCTGACAATTTAATTCTATTTTTCTTATGTCTTAAATTATAAAACCGACAATATATCATTTGATATATTGTCGGTTTATTTTTGTTTTGTCTAATTATAAGTCTATATCCAACTAATAGGACTATTTAAACATACGATTTCGTTTGCTCCAGCGCTTTTTCTTTTTACTAACAGGTTTAAATCGTGATCTACGCTGTTTCTTTACATCCATATTATGTAAGATAACATAATAATTATCATATAAAACTTTTCCTACAGCAATAGCCACTCCTAAAAGAATCAGTAAAATCACTATCCAAATAATAGTGGATGATTTTATCTCTACTACATTTACTTCACTATTATTATTTTCCATTTCGAAATAATTATCTTCTACAACTGCATTCGAAAGCACTACATCTACCTTTCCAACCATATGTCCACCATAAGTGTACCTTATCTGTGAAATGGTATCTCCTGGTAAATTGGTACTCTCCAATGACATCTCTACATCAGAAAAACTTGCTGTAACAGGAAGTACTACATAAGCCTCTTCGTTTAAATCTACAAAAGATTCATGATTATTCATGATTCCTTTATTTTCACTTTCTTCTTCACTGGCTCCTTCGTTCTCAGCTAAAGAAAAGGCCTGAAAATTTTGAAAGCAATAATCAAATAAACTTGTTGTATCTAAATACTGATCTGTGCTATTTGTTTTCATTACAACGCACACCAATGTCAAACCATCTTTTTCTGCAAAAGTTACTAATGTAGAACCTGCAGCCTGTGTAAAACCAGTTTTTCCTCCAGTACAGTATTCATACAAATACTCATTGGTTTTGTAGTTACTAATCATAGCATGATGATTATTCAAAGGTGTTATATCATCGTGTTTGTTGGTAGCTGGAATACGATAACTTCTACTTCCTACAATAATCTGGAAAGTTTCATTCTTATAAGCTTCTGCTGCAATGAGAGCCATATCATGAGCGCTTACCCAATGATCTGGATCAGGAAGACCATTACTATTATTAAAATTTGTATTGGTACATCCCAGTTCCTTCGCTTTTTCATTCATCAAATCAATAAATGTTTGATAGTCTCCGCCCAATTTCTGTCCTACATGCTCTGCTACCGCATAAGAACACTCATTGGCAGATTCCAACATAATCGCATATAGACATTGTTCCATGGTCATCTCTTCTCCATAGTCTCTAGCTATATGGGAAGTATCACCCTGATTCAAATCAATAGCATCGTCAGAGAAGGTAACCACTTCGTCCAATTCACAATATTCCAATGCTAACATCGTCGTCATAATTTTCGTAATACTAGCAGGATAATTCGCCTCGTCAGCATTTTTCTCATATAAAATTGCACCAGAATTTACTTCCATAACTATGGCACAAGGCGTATTTATACTTGGTCCATCTGGCCAATATACATCTGCCTTTGCCGAAAATGGAGTCATTAAAAATAGTAGTCCCGCAAATATTGCACATATCCAACGTTTCCACTTTAAAATTCTTATATTCATAGCTCTACTCCTGTGGATTTTTCTATTATTTTTAAGTATAATA
>CAZDAP010000014.1:0-14040 GCA_964503585.1 uncultured Lachnobacterium sp.
TGTG
Source organism: uncultured Lachnobacterium sp. (assembly GCA_964503585.1). GTDB lineage: Bacteria > Bacillota > Clostridia > Lachnospirales > Lachnospiraceae > Roseburia. Next base: position 5 of record CAZDAP010000014.1, read on the forward strand.
TCTATTTCGTCGGATAAACGTTTCATTTTGCGCAATGCATCCAGATAATCAATGGTTGTATCTAGTTCGCTGATAGAGAGGGAATTTGCTAACTCTAACAAAGTATACTCTCTAGTCTTTTTTCCAAAGAGAATATAATCTGCAGATACATTCATTTTTAAACATATTTTTATTAAAGTATCGTGAGAAAGTCCCTTTTTTCCATTTTCGATTTCGGATAAAAAGTTTACAGAAATATCAATTTCTTCTGCAAATTCCGCTTGCGTGTATTCGTTTTGTAGTCGGATTTGGTGTATTCGTTTACCAATTTCGGATTTGTTAGATAATTCCATTATTTTCCTCCAATAGGTTTCCATTATTTTATCAAATATATGAGTATTCAAACACCATCTATTGCCAACAAAAGTTCGCTTAGAGCGATAAAATATTTGACGAATTATACCTAAAGGTATATTATGGAAGTATCATTGAGTTTGGTAAAAAATAAAAAAGGAGGAATAAAGTCAATGAAAAAAAGAATTTTGGCGCTTTTGATGGCTTTGGTGATGGTATTTGGTTTGAATACTACATTCATGGCTGAGCCTGGAGATAGTGCGACAGTGGATAACACACAGGAAACAGAAATTCCATCAGAAGTTGATGTTGAATGGGATTCAAACTGGGGTATCATCTTGAATCATGTTGGTGCCGACGCTAATTATGTTTCTTATGTATTCACCATCTATAAAGATGGTGTAGAAGTAGGCACTCGTATTGATTATTGGTGGGGTGAAACAAATTCTTACTGGTATAATTTCGCAGAATATATTACAGAATCAGGAACATATCAGGTAAAGGTAGAAGCTGAATACGAATTCTATGTATACGATGAAGAGACAGATTCATACAAGTGTGAATATAAAACCATTAAAGGTGAAACAGACGCGGTTGCTTATACAAACCCAGGTAAAGCACTTGCTGTTCCTACAAATATAAAGATTGAAAATGGTATTTTATCATTTGATACAGTAGAAGGTACAGATCATTATCTTGTTACATTTTATCAGAAATATGTTGAAAATGGATATTCATATGATTATGCATATGATTGGTATACAGAGTCTGATTCTGTATCAATAAATTTGAACAATTGGTTCTCAGGTACTTATGATTTGGATGTATATGTAAGCGTTCAAGCAATTAGCGATGATATTGATACTATTTGCAGTAGTTCAGAAAGTGCATTGGTAGGTCCTTTCGAATACAGAATCGAAAAAAAGGCAACTACTATTACATGGAGTACAGAGGAATTGGCGACAGCGATTGTCGGAAATCTCTCTAGTGATGAGAATGCAGTAGATTATTACTTTGACATCTCAAAGAATGGTGTGAGTTATGGTAATAGATGGGCACATGGCTATGCAAATGAATTGACTTATGTTGATCTCACAAGTTATCTGAGAGATTATGGTGCTGGTACTTATTTGGCAGAATTAGAAGCTTATGAATCTGGTTTTGATGCAAATGATATGATGTGGAGAGTATTCGCGAAATATATAGCAGAAAGCAATTATACTTATGCACCAGCAAATACATTGGCAACACCGGGAAATGCTACACTTTCTAGTGAAAATAAATTAACCTTTAATACAGTAGAAGGTGCAGAATATTATCAAGTCTACTATCGTATAGAAAAGCCAAACAGTGGAGAAGTTTCGGAAGGTGTTTGGTGTTCGATTTATGTACCAGAAGGCGAAACAACAGGTTCCTTTGATGCAACAGAAGCAGTAGAAGAGATGAAATATTGGTGTGAAGATGATACAGAAGAAGAAATTGTTAGTATTGGTCTCCGTGCAATCAGTGGTGATATCGAAAATACAGCTTCTAGTGAAGCAGTTTGGTTCACAGTACTTAACACTGTAAAAACAGCAGAACAGGTTGAGGCAGCATTAGATAAAGCATTGGAAAATATCGAAAGCGACCCAGAAGCAGCACACGAAGTATTAGTTGGTACATCAAACGATACATTAGTTGAATTGATGAAAGACCCTGCATTTGTGGAAAAAGTTAAAAAAGCAGAAACTGCTTATGTAGAAGCAATGAAGATTACACAACTTGCTCCTGTATCAAGTGTAGCAGCAATTGATGCTTCAAAGATTACAGTAGTAGGTGCTGCATTAAATGCAGGATTTGCAGATGATGTACAGCTTACTGTTTCTAAACCAACAAAAGAAGTTTCTGTTCCAACAGGATACAAGAATGCGCTTCAGTTAGACATTAACTTGTTAATTAGTGGCGAAGCAATGGAAGATTTAGATGTACCAGTTACAATTACAATGCCAATTCCAACAGGTGTAGATACAAAGAACCTTGTAATCTTACACTACCATGGTGATGCTACAGAACCTACAGTTATTACTCCAGTAGTAAATGCTGATGGAACAATGACATTTACAGTAACAGGATTCTCTACATTCGTAATTGCAAACTCAGTTGCATCACCAGGTACTAATGATGTAACACCTGTTGCAGCAGTATGTGGTATTATGTTACTTGCAGCAGCAGTAGTTGTTATGAGAAAAAGAAACCTTGTTAAATAATGAAATTTAATAATGATATTTTCGGGACTGTCATATGATGTGTGGCAGTCCTTTTTTGTCAGAATAAATGCGCAAAAGTGTGCAAATAAATAATTGACAAGTTCGCAAATGCGTGGTATATTTAATGCGAACAGGCGATATATGAAAACTTCGTCTGCAGAGAATATATGCTTATATGTTCGATACAGTTCAGTATCATTTTTCAAAATTTCATTTTGAAAAGTCTCTTTGAATCCATCCCGTTTCAGGGAAGAATTCCAAGAATAAATATAAATGTTAATAGTGACAATCGCTTGTAATATCTTTTTAGAGATATAGTCTCTGTGGAACGATTTTCTTTCATATGGTTACGAAGGGGGAAGATGAAGAAAGACAAAAGTTGGAACAAATTTTTTGAGGACAATGAACGATATGCCGATTTGATTAATGGAGTGGGTTGTCATGGGAAACAGATTCTAAAATCTATGGATTTATCAGAACAGGATTCACGTATAAATGGTAAATATCGTGATATGTTACGAAAGGTTGCTTTTGGAGTTGGTTTTTCGATTATAGGAATTGAAAACCAAGAAACAGTGGATTATGGAATGCCAATTCGAATCATGGATTATGATGTAGGATATTACAAAAAGCAAAAGGCAAAGATATGTAGAAGAAATCGCAGAAGAATTAAGAGAAAAAGCATAGACACAAAATTGTTGGAGGCAGGAGAATTTTTATATGCCTTTCGTAAGATAGATAAAGTTTATCCGGTAGTTACGTTTGTATTGTATGCAGGTCTTGAGCCATGGAAAGGCCCTACAAGTTTGCATGATATGATTGACTTTACAGATATTCCAGAATCAATACGAGCATTGGTTGAAAATTATAATATACATATTGTGGATATAAGACGTTTTAAAGATTCTTCTGTATTTCGGACGGACATCAAGCAAGTGTTTGATTTTATGAAATGTACGGAAGATGAGCATGCTTTACTTGATTTAGTGAATAAAGATGAGTATTATAAGAATATGAATATAGATGCTTATGATGTAGTAAAAGAATATACGAATATATCGAAAGTAGTTCAGATAGAAGAGTATACAGAGCAAAGAGGAGGAGTTAATATGTGTAAAGCCATTCAGGATTTAATGACTCACAGCAGGGAAGAAGGTCTTTTGGAGGGAAGAGAAACTGGAATAAAAGAAGGAATAAAAGAAGGAATAAAAGAAGGTCAGGCTGTAGTTATCGTAAATATGCTTCAGCAAGATCTTTCTGTGGAAAAAATCTGTCTTTTTACAGGATGTGATTTGGATTTTGTGAATAAAGTAAAAGCTGGTATGGTAGTATGAAAGAATTTTTTAGTAATAAGCAGAATTTGATGATTACCTGTGTAGCAGCAGTCTTACTGTTCGTTGGGATTGCGATAGGAGTTTTCTTAGATTGGGGAGAGAATCCTACAAATACAGAGGTTGCTCCTGTGGAAGGCAAAAAAATCACCCTACTTTGCCTTGGTGTAGATAAGCAGGTGGCTATGGATGAACGTCATCCAGAGACAAATAGTATCGGACAGGCTGATGGTATCTTTTTGATTTCTATTGATACTGGAACAAAAGAAGTAGATATTGTGGCTATCCCAAGAGATACAGTAGTAACGATTGAAAAGTACAATCATAAACTGCAGTATATGGGCAGAGAAGAGGCTCAGATTTGCTTGCAGTATGCATACGCAGATGGGATGGAATATAGTTGTGAATTAACAGCAGATAGAGTAAATGATTTGTTTCCTGATACAACGATAGATGGATATATTTCTATCAACATTGAAGCGATTATGGAGATAAATGATGCTGTAGGTGGCGTGGAAGTAACGGTAGAAGACGAGTATACAGCATTGAATATGGGAATTCCGGTTGGTACTACATTAAACCTTATGGGTGATAATACGATGTTATATTTAAGACTTCGTGATAAATCTGTAAATGGTAGTGCTTATACACGAATGGACCGTATCAAGGAGTATATTACATTGTTTATTCCTCAGGGATTATCTGCAATAAAAGAAGATCCGACCCTTCTCGTAGAAATGTATCAAACATTGGATGAACATATGGTAACAAATGTGGAAGTAGGAGACCTTGCAGAAATTGCATTGGCACTAAGTGACTTGGATATGGAGAATGTTCATTTCCATACATTACAAGGAGAGATTGTCCTTGCGGATGATGGATATGAAGAATTTTATCCAGATGAGGCCCAAATGGAGATGCTTCGTAAAAAAATGGCAGATTAGTTGTATCAAACTTATTGATATTTCCTTTACAAACTGATATAATTTCCATAATAATTATTATACGGGGGAAGAAAATATGTTAGGACTTGGATTAAGAGAAGCTGGATGTTTTGCAGTAGGTGTTCTTTTTGGAACTGCTGGTATCAAGGTTCTTTCTAGTAAAGATGCGAAGAAAGTATATGTGAAAGGTACAGCAGCAGCCCTTCGTGCAAAAGATTGTGTAATGGAAACAGTTACTACAATTCAGGCAGAGGCAGAAGATATTTACGCAGAAGCAAAAGCGTTGAACGAAGCAAAAGCAGCCGAAGAAGAAGTTGCGAACGCAGTAGTGGAATAAGAGTATACAATGGGGCTGTCGATGGACAGTCCCTTATTTTTCTGATAAAAATATCAGTGATTGGGGTTAGAGATATGAAGTTTACGATAAAGCATGAGATAAAAGGCCGTATGCGTATCCATGTGGTGTCACAAAAGAAAATGACTCACGAGGAAGCAGATACGTTAGAATATTTTTTTCATGTGCAAAAGAAGGTAACATCTGCAAAGGTTTATGACCGTATTGGGGATGTTGCGATTGAATATACATGTGAGAGAGATGAACTCATAGAGTTATTAAAGAATTATGAAAAAGAAAACGTAGAATTACCTACAGGTCTCATTGAAAATTCAGGTAGGGCGTTGAATGATAAATATAAAGAACGTCTGGTATTACATGTGTTACTGCATTACATTAAGAAAATGTTCTTCCCTGCGCCATTGCGATATGCGCTGGTGGGGATTGGTTCCGTTCGCTATATGGTAGAAGGGATAAAATCTCTTTGGAAACGCAAGTTGGAAGTATCTGTTTTGGATGCAACGGCCATTGCAGTTTCTGTAATTCGTAGAGACTTTGAAACTGCAAGTTCTATTATGTTCTTGCTGGGTATAGGTGAACAGTTAGAAGAATGGACGCACAAGAAATCGGTAGATGATTTGGCACGTACCATGTCTTTAAATATCAGCAAAGTATGGTTGAAAACAGATACACAACAGATTTTAGTCTCAGCTTCAGATATCCGACAAGGAGATGAAGTGGTGGTTCATATGGGGAATGTGATTCCGTTTGATGGCTATGTAGCAGAAGGCGAAGCTTTGGTAAACCAGTGCTCTTTGACTGGAGAATCTGCACCAGTAGCAAAAGATTATAATGATAGTGTATATGCAGGTACGATAGTAGAAGAGGGCGAATTGGTGGTTCGTGTAACTGCTGTAGAAGGTAAAGGCCGCTATGACCGTATTGTATCTATGATAGAAGAAACTGAAAAACTAAAATCTGCTATGGAAGGAAAGGCAGCGCATCTGGCAGACCAGTTAGTTCCATATACTTTAGGTGGTGCTGCGCTTACTTATTTCTTTACGAGAAATGTAAATAAGATGTTGTCCGTACTTTTGGTTGACTTCTCTTGTGCATTAAAATTGGCGATGCCAATCGCAGTACTATCTGCGATTCGAGAAGCAAGATTATACGATATTACTGTAAAAGGTGGAAAATATTTAGAAGCCTTGGCAGAAGCAGATACTATCGTTTTTGATAAAACGGGCACTTTGACTAAGGCAACCCCTACGGTAGTAGATGTGGTGTCATTTGATGGACGTGATCCAGATGAGGTGCTGCGTATTGCTGCTTGTTTAGAAGAGCATTTTCCACATTCCATGGCGAAAGCTGTAGTGGATGCAGCATATGCCAAAGAATTGGAACACAACGAATTACATACTAAGGCGACCTATGTAGTGGCTCATGGTATTTCTACTACAGTAGATGGAAAGAAAACCATTATTGGTAGCCGTCATTTTGTATTTGAAGATGAAAAATGTAAGGTTCCAGAAGGTAAAGAAGATTTATTTAACAATCTTCCAGCTCATCATTCCCACCTGTTCCTTGCAGTGGAAAATATGCTGGTTGGCGTTATTTGTATCGAAGATCCGATTCGTGGTGAAGCAGCAGATGTCATTCGTCAGTTACGAGAAGTTGGATTTAATAAAGTAGTTATCATGACAGGTGACAGTGAAAGAACTGCAGCAAGTGTGGCAAAAACACTGGGAGTTCGTGAATATTATTCCGAAGTTTTACCTGAGGATAAAGCAAACTATATTTTGGAGCAAAAGGCTCTTGGTAGAAAAGTAGTTATGATTGGAGACGGTATCAACGATTCTCCTGCTCTTTCTGCAGCAGATGTAGGTATTGCCATTAGTGATGGTGCAGAAATTGCACGTGAAATTGCAGATATTACAATAGGTGCAGAGGATTTATACCAGATAGTTACTTTAAAGAAATTAAGTAACGCACTAGTGAAACGAATTCGCAAAAATTATCGTGAAATCGTAGGTATCAATGGTGTTCTGATTGGATTGGGTGTAGCAGGTATGGTTGCTCCAACTACTTCTGCAATGATTCATAACACATCTACTCTGTTCATTGGTGTTGAAAGTATGACAAATCTTTTAGATTCATAATATATACGTTTTAGGAGGAAAGTGACTAGATGGATATTTTTTCAGTCATTAAACTGTTCGGAGGACTTGCATTTTTCTTATATGGGATGAATGTAATGTCGGATGGACTTGAAAAAAGTTCCGATGGAACAATTGAAAAATACTTGGGTATTATTACAAAGAACAAATTTTCTGCATTACTCTTTGGTGCAGTTATGACCATTGCAGTACAGTCTTCTTCAGCTGTTACTGTAATGTTAGTTGGTCTTGTAAACTCAGGTATTGTAGAGTTTGGACAGACGATTGGTGTGTTAATGGGTTCAAACATTGGCACGACACTTACAGCATGGATTCTCAGTTTAGCTGGAATTGATAGTGATGTGTTGTGGATTAACTTGTTAAAACCTGCAAACTTTGCCCCTATTTTTGCTTTGATTGGTATCATTATGATTATGACCAGCAAGAAGCAGAAATTACAGAGTACTGGAAATGTTTTGATTGGCTTTGCGATACTGATGTCAGGTATGACATTTATGTCAGAGGCTATGGAACCATTGTCCGAAATGCCTGAGTTTGCTAGTCTGCTTACTGCTTTTGAGAATCCGATTCTTGCTGTGCTAGTAGGGGCTGCATTTACTGGAATCATCCAAAGTTCTGCTGCATCTGTAGGTATTTTACAGGCCTTATCTTTGACAGGTGGTATAACTTATGGCATGGCACTTCCAATCATTATGGGACAAAATATCGGTACCTGTGTTACGGCACTTTTATCTAGTATCGGTGTAAGCCGTAATGCGAAAAAGGTAGCAGTTGTACATTTATCTTTTAATATTATTGGTACGGCTGTATGTTTGATACCATTTTGCATTGCTAGTTATTTGTTTGAAATACCAGTTTTGAATGAGTCGATCAATCCATTTATGATTGCAGTAATGCATAGTATTTTTAACATCTTTACTACTGTGATTCTGCTTCCATTTACGAAGCAGTTGGAAATGATTGCGAACAAAGTGATTCCAGACGTAGAAGGAGAAAAAGAAGTAGAACCAGAATTCGTTCTGGATGAACGTCTTTTTGCAGTACCTGCCTTGGCCATCAAGGATTCCAATGATGCGGTAGTTGGTATGTGTCATTTATCAAGCAAAGCATTCAAAAAAGCAGCAAAGATGGTAAATAACTATACCGAAGAAGCTGAAGAAAAAATCCGCAAAATGGAGAAAAAACTGGATAAATACGAAGACTTGCTTGGAACACATATGATGAAGATTACCAAGATTGGTATTTCTGATGGGGATGCAAAGAGTGTTACCAGAATTTTACATACGATTGATGATTTCGAGCGAATTGGTGACCATGCTATGAATATCATGTATGTGGCAAAGGAACTTCATGAAAAGAATACGAATTTTTCTGAAGAAGCATATGGGGAAATTGAAGTATTAAATGAAGCGATTTTTGAACTTCTTGATATTACATCAAAGGCATTTGAAGAGAATGATTTAAAATATGCCGTTTTGGTTGAACCATTAGAACAGACAATTGATAAGTTGGTATATCGCATGAAGAGAAATCATATCGTAAGGCTTCAGGCAGAAGAGTGTACTATTAAACTGGGATTTGCTTTTAGTGATTTATTGACCAGTTATGAACGTGTGGCAGATCATTGTTCGAATATTGCGGTTGCTATTATCGAAGCACAGAAGGGTACATATGAACCACATGAATACTTAAAGCAGGTAAAATATACCAACAAAGATGCTTTTGAAAAGAAATACAATGAATATAAAACCCGTTATTCGATTCCAAAGCGAGAATAATAAAAAATCCGGAGAGCTAGTTGCTTTCCGGATTTTTCTTTTCTATGGTTTTTTCTTCATTCTTGATTTCCCAATGAATAAGGAATGTTAAAAGTCCTCGTAATAGAATTACTGCACCAAGGATACCCAGTTCTTCCCAGTCTCGAACCACTACGGTACGAAGTACCTCGCTGCCCATTTTAAATTCCAGAGAAAGGGCGATGCCTTCTGCTAGATTCAAGCGGAGATGACGGTTGTCCTTTTTGATCCATTGAATAAAGCATTTAACCGCAGTATATACTAAAACAGCAATACCAAATAATTCCAAAAGTATGGTGCAGATTTCAACGATATAAGTTAAAGCCATATCCATGTTTTCTATAAATGCGTGCATCGATAATTCCTCCCTGTCATATATATCCATTATAAGATACACATATTCTATATGGCAAGAAGAAATATCTTGAAATTTTGCATGAGGTTATTTTATGTTCTTCTGTGCGGTAGAAAGCATCAGTTTAATACGGTTCAACTGATTTACTTCTGATGCACCTGGATCATAGTCAATTGCTACAATATTAGCCTCTGGATGTTTGCGGCGTAATTCTTTGATAACACCTTTTCCAACGATATGATTTGGTAAGCATGCAAATGGCTGTGTACAAACGATGTTTGGTGCACCCTGCTCAATGAGTTCTAACATTTCACCAGTTAAGAACCATCCTTCACCAGTTTGGTTACCGATAGAAACAATTTCGCTGGCTTTGTCAGCCAAATCCCAAATGTATGCAGTTGGTTCAAAGTGTTTGCTGGCAACTAATGCTTTTCGAGCATCCTTTCGCATCCATTCAAAGAATTTAATCATCAAATTATTTAATTTTCTTGTTTTGTCGCTATCTCCTAAATAATCTGCTTTAAAGTTAGTGTTATAGCAACAATAGAGGATAAAGTCTGTCAGGTCTGGAACAACTGCTTCAGCACCTTCTGCTTCTAATAAATCTACCAAGTAGTTATTTGCTACAGGATGGAATTTTACTAGAATTTCTCCAACCACGCCGACACGAGGTTTCTTCTCGTCGGTAATAGGGAGGTTGTCAAAATCTCTTACGATTTCGCGACACATTTTGCGATATTTATTGTGGGATAAGAATTTCTTGTCCTGTGTCAGGAAATCAATACATTTTTTCTTCCACTCTTCATGTAAAGCATTTGCAGAGCCAGGAGTTACTTCATAAGGTCTCATGCGGTAGAGACATCTTAAGAATAAATCACCAAATTCTAACGCATAGAGTCCACGTTGAATCAATTGTGGTGTAAATTTAAATCCTGGATTCTTTTCCAAACCTACCATGTTTAATGAAATTACAGGTACATGTCCTAAGCCGCATTTTTCCAATGAACGACGGATAAATCCAATATAGTTGGAAGCACGGCAGCCACCACCAGTTTGAGTAATGATGATAGCGGTTTTGTTCATGTCATATTTTCCAGAAAGTACAGCACTCATAATCTGACCAATAACAATGAGAGATGGATAGCAGGCATCGTTGTTTACATAACGAAGACCGGTATCGATACACTGTTTGTTATCTACCTCTGGGATGACGATATTTAATCCACATTTGCGGAATGCAGGTAATAATAAATCAAAATGAATTGGTGACATCTGTGGACAGATAATCGTGTATCCTTCATTCTGCATTTCCTCTGTGTAAATAACACGTTCGTAATTTGCTGGTTTAATGGTACGTTCTTTCTGCTGTTTCTCTTTTACACGAATTGCAGAAAGGAGAGAGCGAATACGAATACGAGCCGCCCCTAGGTTATTTACTTCATCAATTTTTAAGCAAGTATATATCTTATCTGAATCGGTTAAAATATCAGCAACCTGATCTGTTGTTACGGCATCTAGACCACAACCAAAGGAATTTAACTGAATCATGTCTAAATCATCTCGAGTCTTTACAAAATTTGCTGCGCTGTAAAGACGAGAATGGTACATCCACTGGTCCATAACCATAAGAGGTCGTTCCAAATCACCTAGATGTGAAACGGAGTCTTCTGTTAATACACAGATGCCATTAGAGGTAATCAGTTCAGGAATACCATGGTTAATTTCTGGGTCTACGTGATATGGACGTCCAGCAAGAACGATACCGCGACAATGGTGTTCTTCCATGTAGCGAAGAACCTCTTCGCCTTTTTCACGCATTTCCATACGAACCATAGCAAGTTCTTTCCAACCTTCGCTAACAGCATTTCGAATATCCGATTCTGGAATGTTAAATTCGTTTTTAAAGCATGCGACCAACTGTTCTGATAAAATTTCTTCGCTGGTAAATGCCATAAATGGATTTAAGAATCTCATCTGACCAGAGGTAATTTCGTCCACGTTGTTTTTGATGTTTTCGGAATAAGAAGTAACAATTGGACAATTATAGTGGTTGTTGGCATCTGGAAACTCGTTTCTTTCATAAGGAATGGCTGGGTAGAAAATAAAATCTACATTTTGATGAATCAGCCATGCAATATGACCATGAGCCAGTTTTGCAGGATAACATTCCGATTCGCTAGGAATGGTTTCAATACCCATTTCATAAATCTTACGGCTGGACAGTGGTGAAAGTACCACAGAAAAGCCAAGATTTTTGAAGAAAGTAGCCCAGAATGGGTAGTTTTCATACATATTTAAAACACGAGGGATTCCTACTACTCCACGAGGGGCTTCTTTAGCAGGAAGCGGTTCGTAATCAAAAATACGGTTCATTTTGTATTCGAACAGATTTGGTAAATCTGCATTTTTACGTTCTTTTCCAAGACCACGTTCACAACGGTTACCTGTGATGTACTGACGATTATCTGAGAATTTGTTAATGGTCAGCATACAATGGTTGGTACAACCTTTACAACGTGTCAATTTTGTCGTATAGGTAAGTTCCTCGATTTTTTCAATTGGAAGCATTGTGGTTTGGAAGCCTTTTTCGTGACGTTCTCTAGCGATAAGCGCTGCACCAAACGCACCCATGATACCTGCGATATCAGGTCTTGTAACTTCCACACCTGCAATCGTTTCTAAACTACGAAGAACAGCATCATTGTAGAAGGTTCCACCTTGTACAACGATATTTTCTCCTAAATCTTTTGCATCAGAAAGTTTAATTACTTTGAATAATGCATTTTTTATAACAGAGTAAGCAAGACCTGCAGAAATATCTGCTACAGAAGCACCTTCTTTCTGAGCCTGTTTTACTTTTGAATTCATAAATACAGTACAGCGTGTTCCAAGGTCGATTGGATTTTTGGCAAAAAGCGCCTCTTTTGCAAAATCAGCAACAGAGAAATTCAAAGATTTTGCAAAGGTTTCGATAAAGGAACCACAACCGGATGAACATGCCTCGTTTAACTGTACAGAGTCTACGGTCTGGTTTTTGATTTTAATACATTTCATATCCTGACCGCCAATGTCAAGAATACAGTCTACTTTTGGATCAAAGAAAGCAGCGGCATAGTAGTGTGCTACTGTTTCTACTTCCCCATCATCAAGCATGAGAGCCGCTTTTAATAAGGCTTCCCCATAACCAGTAGAGCAGGAATGTACAATATGTGCATCCTTTGGTAACTGATGGAATAAGTCTACGATGGCTTTTAAGGTTGTGCCTAAAAGATTTCCGTTATTACTGCTATAGAAAGAGTAGAGCAGAGAACCATCTTCTGCAACCAACGCAATCTTTGTGGTAGTAGAGCCTGCATCAATACCAAGATAACAATCTCCTTTATAGGTAGCTAAATCCGCTGTTTTAACCGATTTGCTAGCATGACGTTTTTGGAAAAGTTCATATTCTTCTTCTGAAGTGAAAAGTGGTTCCATACGGGCTACTTCAAATTCCATATGGATTTCCTGTGAAAGTGCGTTTTCCAAATCCGCTAATGTTGTTACATGATCTTCTTGGCAGTTTAGAGCAGAACCCATAGCTGCGAAAAGATGTGAGTTTTCTGGGATGATGGCATGTTCCTTATCCAAATTCAAAGTGCGGACAAAGGCACCACGAAGTTCAGATAAAAAGTGGAGTGGACCACCTAAAAATGCCACGTGTCCACGAATTGGTTTGCCACAGGCAAGTCCAGAAATGGTCTGATTTACTACAGCCTGAAAAATGGAAGCGGATAAATCTTCTCGGGTTGCGCCTTCATTAATGAGTGGCTGAATATCTGTTTTTGCAAATACACCACAACGGGCAGCAATCGGATAGAGTGCTTTGAAATTTTTGGCGTATTCATTTAATCCTGTAGCATCGGTTTGAATTAAGGATGCCATCTGGTCAATAAAAGAACCTGTACCACCAGCACAAATACCGTTCATACGTTGTTCCACATTGCCATTTTCGAAATAAATAATTTTGGCATCTTCGCCACCTAGTTCAATAGCAACATCCGTTTGTGGAACGAAGTGTTGTAAGGCAGTAGATACGGCGATAACTTCCTGTACAAAAGGTACATTAATGTGATTTGCCAGAGTAAGTCCACCAGAACCTGTGATGACAGGTGAAATTGCACAATCACCTAATTGTTTTAACGCTTTCTGAATAAGAGAGTGTAATGTTTCGCGAATGTTGGCAAAATGTCTCTCATAATCAGAAAACAATAACTTGTCATTTTCATCTAATATTGCGATTTTTACTGTTGTAGAACCGATATCAATTCCCAGTTTATGTAATGTGTTGTTTTTCATTTGTAAATCCTCCAAAAAAGCAATGCGGTTTTAAAAACCGCATAACACGACAAAAAAAACCGTTTACAATTATAAAACGATAAAATCAAGAAAACAATGGACAAAATATAACAATTGTATAAAATTTTCGTGAAGTCCATTGGGCAGATTGACAAAATCATGATATGAAATTTATAATACTTTTG
>CAZDAP010000015.1:0-13741 GCA_964503585.1 uncultured Lachnobacterium sp.
GCATTTTTGCTTTGTTTGCAACACCGATTACAGTACCAAGTGTATCAAACATATCAACCATTAAGAATGAACACATGATAACAAAAAGATCTAACCAGTTCATGTTTGCAAATGCCTCTGGGCTAAAGCACTGACCAAATGTCTGTCCGATTGCACCAAGGTTGAATTCTGACCAAGCTGGAAGCAATGAATAGAATCCGTTTGCTGGGTCTACTGTATAGATACCTGTAAGTTCACATACGATACCAAGTAACCATGTAGCGATGATACCAATAAGAATAGCACCATTTACTTTCTTTACAGAAAGGATAACAATAATCATTGTACCGATAATAGCAAGAATTGCACCGATACCTACTGTGTTAAAGTTTTCTGTAAAACTAACGATAGTAACTTTTGTAGAATCACTAGCTACTACAAGGTTTGCATTCTGTAAACCGATAAATGCAACGAATAAACCGATACCTACTGAGATACCTTTTTTCAACTGTAATGGAAGCGCATTGAAGATTGCTTCACGTACATTTGTAAGGGATAATAAAATGAATACTAAACCTTCTAAAAATACTGCAAATAATGCAAACTGCCAGCTATAACCCATCTGAAGTACAACTGTGTAAGCAAAATAAGCATTCAGACCAAGTCCTGGAGCAAGGGCAAATGGATAGTTTGCTAAAAGCGCCATAACCATTGTTCCAATAAATGATGCGATTGCTGTTGCCATAAGAACGGCCTGTGAATCCATACCAGACGCAGAAAGAATCTGTGGATTAACAGCTAAAATGTAAGCCATAGTCATGAATGTAGTGATACCACCCATAACTTCTGTCTTTACGTTAGTATTATTTTCTTTTAATTTAAAAAATTTTTCTAACATGACATTTCCTTTCTTTGTTTACGAAAATTTAATAAAAATACCTTTTCATTTTACAGTTATGTCGATTTTTGTCAATATTATTTTCTATTAAAAATACTTATATTTTTGATAAGAAACAGAAAAAGACCTATCATTTGATAGGCCTTTCCTCTATATTTTCCCCTTATTCTACTTTAATTGGACAGTTTGCACGTCTATTTAATGGACACTCATATACATTTTCTGTTGCAGATTTTGTAATATACGACAACGGACATTTTCTACAATCCCCTTTTGAAAAATCTCCTGGCACCTCAAATTTCAATACTGCATATCTAGGTCCCATTGGACCAACTTCTGTCTGACGAATATTATTCCATCCCAATGCCTGCTGACAACCTGGACAAGTTGTATCACTTTTTGCAACAGGTCTCTTACAGGTAGGACATGCATAATATCTCTGTCCTGTCTGCTCTGCTAATTCAATTACTTCAGCAGGAAATTGTTTTATGAGCTGCGCTCTTAAATCATCTTGTAATGCCATAACTCTTCTCCTTTATGCTTCACGCAAATTCTATTTTCATTCTAACATAAGAATCTGTTTTTTCAATGGTCTTTTATAAAAAAGCTGCAATCAAGAGATAAATAAGGACTGCACAAAGACCTAAACAAAACAAAATCAATCCATAGGATAAACTTCTCTCAATGAAGGAGAAATTCTCTTTAAATGAAACATACTTAAGCGCAAATAAATGTTTAAAATCCTGTGATTTTGGATTACTACGCCATACTGTTTTATTCAATGCACCCTCTACTTTATTAAACATTGTTCCAAATGTATATGTTACACCATTTCCTTCATCCATCTCTTTATAAATCGGACTATCCTTATAAATGGTTTTTCTTAATATAACAACGATACCATCCACAAAACGATCAATCACCAGACAAACCGCTGCACACACCGTTGGAAGGAATTTCAATAAGACAGGCCTGTAGAAATAATCTTCCAAGTCGAAATATTTCCACCATCTGTTTACGTATACCTTTTGACCATTATCCTGCTTCTTCATCAAGAATACTCGAACAAAACCAAAGTACAATACTACACCAATTATAATAGAAATAACACTGCCTTTTAGATTGGTCCATGTAAAGTAATCTACACTATGTCTGGCATGATCCCAACCCATAAAGCCTTCGCTCATATCCGCCATCTTATCCATGGTTGCATATGGAAACATACCCATAATTGGGAACAAAACTGCTCCAATGGTCAATACTATTGCACTGGCTTTATTCATATAATTCTTCATACTGTCATATTTTTCTTGAAGGGCCGCATCCTGATTTTTTTCCACAAAGACAGCAACAAACAATTTCGTCATATAAGCAATTGTCATACCACCGCTAATCAGGAATATCCATTCAAAAACCTCCATGGTATGCAAAGAATAAATACTGCTATAACCACTTTCCAATTCATGAATAAGTTCTACCATACTTTCATGTAAAAGTGTTTTACTAATATAACCACTCCAAAGAGGAATACCGCCAATGCCTAATGCTCCCATTAAATAAATGAATTTCAACAATGGTTTTTTACGTCCAAACCCACGAATATCATTCAAATCTAATTTATGAATATTCATGTAAATAACACCTGCCACCATAAATAAAACCAATTTAAATAATGAGTGATTTATCATATGAAGCACGGTTCCACGAATAGCAATCTCATTATGTTCTCCCAGAAGTCCCTGCATTCCTACGCCTACCAGAATAAATCCGATCTGAGAAACAGAAGAACACGCCAGAGTTCTCTTAAAATCAACAGAAAATACTGCTAACAGTGCGCCAAGGAACATAGTAATTAAACCAATCACTAAAATAAATGCGCCCCAAGCAACATCATGCAATAATATCTGACAACTGATAACCAGTACACCAAAAATACCAGTCTTTGTCAAAATACCAGAGAGCAATGCACTGGCTGGAGCTGGTGCTACCGGATGTGCCTTTGGCAGCCAAATCTGAAGTGGAAATGCACCCGCTTTTGCACCAAAGCCTACCAACATGCAAAGACATGCTGGATACACATTTTTGCCCTGACAAGCTTCATAAAGTTCACTAATCAGTAATGTGCCTGTCTGTGTATATAATAGGAAAAGTCCCATTAATAATGTCAAACCACCAATAATCGCCACTGCCAAATAGGTGGCTGCTGCACGCATAGAAGCGTAAGTTTCATCATGTGCTACCCATACATAAGAAGAAAGCGACATGATTTCAAAGAAGATAAATGTGGTGTATAAATCTGCCGATAAAAAGATACCCGTAGTTGCACCCAATGTTAACAATTGAAATAGATAGTATCGATTACGATTCCTATAGTGAGCAAAATACTCCTCTGAGAAAACACTGGTACATGCCCACATAAAACAAGCAATTGCAGCATACAACACACGGAATCCATCTACCGTAAAGGTAAGACCCATTCCACAAATTTCTGGAACAGCCACAAGTATTCCATCCATTCCTTCCCCTTGTATTACCAATATTACCGCCAGACAAAACTCTAAAATCGTCAAAAAGACTACAAAACGATCTCTTTTTGTTTTACTTTTTCTACCTATTAGATAGGAAACGAAAGCTCCAACCATAGGCATAAAAACCATGAGATAAATCAATATACTGATTGTCATCCGTCGTCTCCTTTCTTATAATCCTGCTGCAACCGTACCCAAGAAATCTACCAGCGGTGTTGAGAACACGCCCAATATCATGGTAAGTGCTGCACACAATATAATTGGAAAACACATTTTCCATCCTGGGTCCTTAATATGCGAAATCGTTCCACGATGAAACCCGACTGGTGGGAAAAAGGCTCTCATCATAATACTCATCATATAAATCGCTGTTAAAAGTGCAGAAATCAGCAAACATACAATTCCAAGATACGCCAATGTATTCTGGCTTTCCACTGCCGCTTTTGCTAAATTCCATTTACTCACAAATCCAGCAAGTCCTGGAACACCCATAAGTCCCATACCACTTAATCCTAATGTAAAAAAGATAATTGGCATCTGACTTCCAAGTCCATCTATATCAAATATATATTTTTTTCCTGTCTGATGCATAAATGCACCCGCACACATAAAGGAACAAATTTTCATAACTGCATGGCATACCAAATGACAAAGAGCGCCTACTAGTCCGAGAGGTGTCATGATGGTTACACCAAAAATAATGTAGGACAGATTACTTACGGTTGAGTATGCCAATCGTCTCTTAATATGTGTCTCTTTCACCGCACGGCTGCAACCATATACCGCCGTGAACATAGCCAATGCCATAACCACATTTTGCACCCATGTACCACGAAGGAAGTCTGTACCAAAACTATAATAGGTAAGACGAATAATGCCAAATACACCTGCTTTTACGACTGCCACTGCATGAAGCAAGGCAGTAACTGGTGTAGGCGCAACCCCCGCATCTGGAAGCCATTCCGATAATGGGAAAATAGCCGCCTTCACCCCAAAACCTAAAAAGGCAAACAAATAAATCCAAAGTAAAATATCTGCATTAGCACCTACTTTCTCCATAGAAAGCACGCCACCCATAGTAAACTCTAGGGTATCTCCATATACAATTAAAAATACCACACCCATGAGAGCAAATGCCGCACCACCAAGAGAATAGTAGAGATATTTTCTCGCTGCCAAAATCGCATCTCTGTCTAATCTATGCATAACCAATGGAACCGTAGATAACGTCAACAGTTCGTAAAAGAAATACATCGACAACATATCGGATGCAAAAGCAATACCAAGCGTCACACCATAAGCAATGCTGTACCACATAAAAAACGTTTCTGGTCGCTTATCATGTTCCATATACTCAAAAGCGTATAGTGTAGCCAAAGGCCACAGTATAGAAACAAGTCCGGCAAACACCATAGTCAGCCCATCTATTTTAAAAGAAATGGACAAATCATTTACAAAATGCACGATATGAAACACCTGTGTAGGTCCGCTTAAAATCAATCCCCAAACAATAAGAGAGGTTGTAATCATAACTGCTTCTAAAAAGATATATAATTCTTTTTTCTTTTTATATGGAAGAAATCTTACCGATACTCCTCCAATAATCGGCAATAAAATTGCCATTATAATCCAATAATGACTCATATTACACCTCCCAAACTAAAAGAGCAACTGAACCAAATCGCCCATGTAGTTCACAAAGAAATTTGGAAATACGCCAAGCAAAATTGCCAAAGCTGCCAAAATCATAATTGGAACTATCATCTGCTTTGTTGGATCTTTTTTCTCTAAGTGTTTATAGTCAAAATCTGGTCCTGGGAAAAATCCATCAATTGCAATTGGAAGTAAATATCCTGCAGTCAAAAGCGCACTTACCAAAAGCACCACAGGTCCCAACCAGGAAACCACAGGAAGTCCTGTTTCCAGTGAACCAGTTGCTAAATACCATTTACTAATAAAACCACTGGCTGGCGGAATACCAATCAATGCTAAAGAACAAAGGGTATAACACCACATAACCTTTGGCATCTTCTTTCCAATGCCTCCCATTTCATCTACGCGTTCCACTCCGCATTTGTAAATAATTGCTCCTGCACTCATAAACAACGCCGACTTAATGATTGCATGAAATAAAATATGTAACAAGGATCCCGTTAGAGCCTGTGGATGTAACAACGCCATACCAAACAAAATATAGGAAACCTGACTTACCGTAGAGTAGGCAAGACGTTTCTTAAATACTTTTTCACGATATGCCATCATGGAGCCCAAAAATACCGTAATTAATGTCAGTATAATCCATGTATACTGCACCCAAGTTCCACGAAGGAATTCCGCACCGAACAAATAATAAACCACACGCATAACACCGAATACACCCATTTTTACGATAACGGACGAAAGTGCCGCACTGGCTGGAGCCGGCGCAATTGGATGGGCATTTGGAAGCCATGCATGAAGCGGTATCATACCTGCCTTTATGCCAAAACCAATAATCATACTCATAGCTACGATTAAAAGCAAGCCTTCATTTCCAGATATTTTTGCTAAATCCAAGGTTCCACCTGCTGTAAAATCCAAGGTTGTTGTATATTGATTCAGGAAGTAAATTCCAAATAATACACAATAAGCACCTGTCAGTGAGTAAAACAAATATTTCAAACCTGCCATGATGGCTTCTCTTGTTCGAAAATGAAATACCAATGGCATTGAAAAAATACTCATCATTTCATAGAATAAATAAAATGTAACGATGTTTCCTGCATAACTTAAAGCCAACAAAACACCATAAACCATCAGATAGAATCCAAAGAATCTCTTTTCTTCTTCATAATGCCCCATATATTCAAAGGCATATATTCCCACCAATGGTAATACAATGGTTACAATGGTCATAAAAATACGCCCCATCTTGTCTGCGTGAAAATAAATATTCATATTTTCTCCAATTGCAAACATATGGAGTTCCATATCACCTATAATAAGTATCGCCAACGACAATAAGGTGGTCACTGTTAACCCAAGGAAGACTGATGAAATCATGGCTTTTCGTTTTTTATAAGCCGGTCTTGCCAACATATACACGCCCCAGATGATAGGAACAAATATTGCAAACAAAATCAATACTGATTGATCCATTACTTTCCCCTTCTCTACATAAAGTTATGTAATCCTTCTTCTATTAACATAATAATTGGTTTGGAATTACATCCCAAAATCACATTTAATGCAATAAACAAAACAATTGCTATGGTATATACCTTCTGCTGTTTCCATGTAATACGTACAAAACCTTTTTCTTCTTCCACCTCTTTTGGCATTGGTGTATAAATACGGAGTACCGTTTTCATGAAATAAACAGCATTTAAAATCGTACTTATGGACAGTACAATAATCGCTGGGAACATTCTCCATGATGGATTTTGAATCGCAGCCTGAGCAAACAAAAGTTTACTAATAAAACCAGCAAAGATAGGAATACCTACCATACCTAAGGAACCTGCTAAAAATCCTATTCCTGCAATCTTATTTCTATAACCCGCACCTGTAACTTCAAAGAAATCTCTCTTATATCCAGATGCATCGGTAAGCCCAATCGCAGAAATAAACAACATAGATTTTGTTGCACTGTGCATCAACATGTGGAATACGCTTGCTATCATACCAGCCTCTGTTCCAAGACCAAATCCCATATAAATATATCCGATTTGCGCTACGGAAGAAAACGCAATCATTCTTCGAATATCCTTTTCCCAAATGGCATTCATAGATCCAAACAACATACCTATAATTGCAAACCAAAAAATAATATTTAACACTTTACTATCCGCAATGTATTCAAAACCGATAACACGATAGAAAATCTTAATTAATAAGAAAATATATCCTTTGGATACCAAACTGGATAACATGGCCGCAGAAGATACTGTGGAGTATCCATAGGCATCTGGAAGCCACGCATGGAATGGGAACAATGCACTTTTAATAGCCAAACCAACCACAATCAGCCCAATAGTAACTAACATTGGGACTGCGTAAGTTCCCTCTTCCATAATAAGTGCAATAGATTCTTTCATGTTCGACATAAGCAAATGACCAGTCATATCATAGAGCATACAGATTCCCATTAAGAGAAGACCTGAACCCAATAAACTCATAATCATATATCGAACCGCAGCTTCAAACGTTCGTCCAATCTGACGAATGGCAATCAGACCACAAGCTGCCAAGGTATTGATTTCCACAAAAACATATGCAGTAAAAATGTCGTTTGTATAAACCAATGCCAATAACGAACCCAGCAATAAATCTACTAATATGTAATATAAATTTTCCTTTGAAGGTTCTACTTCTTCTTGAATTTTATGTAATCCCCCCATAAGGGATAGCAACATAACGATACAAAAAACCAGCGCCATCAACGCCTCTAATATACCTGCTCGAATTTCATTTCCCCATGGTGCTGGAAAATGTCCCATCATATAGGTATAAAATCCCATATCTGACTGCACCATAAACACCAATAGACAGGCTGACATGACACCGATGATGATAATGACTGCAAGATTTAATCTCCTAGCAACTTTTCCTGAAAGAACAGAAGATATAATTCCTGCAAACATGGAAATCATAATGGAAAAGAATGGAACGTTTTGTATAAATGCCATTATCTTCCCTCCTTTCGCAGTTGTGCAGAAATCTCATCTAAATCCAGTGTTCCATAACGTTTATACAAACGCATGGTCAATGACAACATAACTGCAGAAACGGATACCGATACTACGATACCTGTCAGCACCAAACCGCCTGGAACTGGGTTAATATAAGTTTCTACACTCTGTACTCCATCTACTACGATAGGAGCTATACGACCTGTGATATATCCCTTTTCTGCCAAAAACAAGAAAATCGCAGTGTCCATAATGTTAAATCCAATAATTTTTTTAATCATATTTTTCTGGAAAAGCAGGTTTGCAAAACCGATTCCAAACAGAATCATTGCAACTTCTTCTCCAAAGTTAGGGAGCCAATTTAAACCAAACATTTTTTAATATCCTCCCTTTCTAAATAATGTGTAGAAGGAGTACATGGTACACGCTACTACCAAACCTACGCAAATATTCAGTGGCAAAATTAAACCTGCGCTAATAATTCTTCCTGGCACACCAGTAGAAATTATGCTTTCCAAATGATTTGCTCCTGTGAAGAAGGAATAACTCTTTGCCAAGCAATAAAAACTAAGTGCAACAAGACATACGTATTTATGCGTGTTTTCTGTAAAAAAGCGTCTGGTCTTTTCAATACCAAATGCGTTTAGGAACAGAATTAAACCTGCACCCATAATCGCTCCACCTGAGAAACCACCACCTGGTGACAGATGTCCATTTACTACCACATAAATACCAAAAATCATAATAAGTGGAAACAATATGTATATAACCTGTTGCATAATCACATCTGATTTTGGTTCAAAGTGCATATCCTCACTATCTACACCACTTTTTCTCTTATCATCCCGCATCATAAGCATTACCACAACTGTAGCAATAAACAATACGTTAGACTCACCAAAAGTATCAAAGGCACGATAATCCAAAATCATACCCGCAACGATATTAACTGCACCTGTATCCTGCATACCGTCTTCAATATACTTTTCTACCACTTCATTATGGGCAGGATTACTAGGATCCCCTACTGGTGGCAAATAAGAAACGGTTACCAATAACATCACAATCAATGCTACACAACACACCACTGCTGCCACTTTATAAAAACGGAGGAACCCTTTATATACCCAGTTATGTTCTCTATCATAAATATCCTGAAAGAGTTTTTCCTGATCCTTCTTGTGACTTTCGACTTCTTTTTCACTAACACCGACTTCTTCCTGACGATGCATTTCTACCAGTCCCACATACTGGTCTACTTCCCCCTTCATCCATTGCTGAATGCGATAGGATTTCTTTTTATTTAATTCATCCTGTGGAATCTGTTTACTCATTTTTACGTTCCTCCTCCATAGCATGAATTTTCTTCAATGTGACAAAGAACAGCAAACTGGTAACACCAGCGCCTACTGCGGCTTCCGTAATGGCAAGGTCTGGAGATTCCAATAAAATCCAGATAACTGACATCATCAAACTGTAGGACATGAAAATCAAAATAGAATTCAAAAGGTTTTTGGAGAAGCTAACGGCAATGGCGCAAACCACTAATCCTAGCAATAAAATGGTTTCAAATACTTTTATCATTTACGCCTCCTCCTCTTCTTTTTCGATTTTGCAATAATCCTCTAAATTCTCATTTGTAGTCACTTCCAAACGAGAAATCAAATGAGAGGATACGGGAGAAGCCAGCCACAAAAAAGCCACAATCAATGCTACTTTTAATGCGGTAAATCCCCAACCATATAAAAACATGGTTCCAATCAGGCAAAGAGACAATCCCATGGTATCTCCCATACCTGCTGCATGCATACGATTCAATACATATTTAAATTTAAACACACCAATTAACTGAATCACGAATACGAGAAGTCCCATAATAATAAATGCAACACCTAAAATAAAACGTAACCATTCCATATTATTTCTCCTCC
Source organism: uncultured Lachnobacterium sp. (assembly GCA_964503585.1). GTDB lineage: Bacteria > Bacillota > Clostridia > Lachnospirales > Lachnospiraceae > Roseburia. The sequence continues at coordinate 10,007 of CAZDAP010000015.1, forward strand.
TCTTTCTTGCATTTGTCTCTGTCCTTCTGCTCCAGATAAACACCTGTATATACCTTCGTCAGTACGACCACTGCCAGAAAACTAATCATGGCATAAATAAGTGCAATATCTGCTAAGTATCCTTCATCCATAATGACACCCAAAATTACAATAATGCACATAATCATAGTTCCCATCATATTTACTGCAACCAGACGGTCTGCAATACGTGGTCCGATTACTGCACGAACCAAACACAACATAAGCATGATGGCCAGAATAATTAATATAATATGAAATATCCATTCAAATTGTTGTACCAACGCCATATCCTATTCCTCCTCATCCAATTTCTTCAAGGCTTTCTCAAAATCAGAATTTTCCAATCCCTCTGCTAAACTGGTGTCTAGGCAATGAATGGTATACTCATCTCCCTCTAAAGCCACTGTAATCGTACCTGGAGTCAAAGTAATAGAATTGGCCAACAGCATCTTTGTAAAATCAGATTTTAAACTCGTCTTAAACTTTACAATTACTGGATCCATTTCTTCTTCAACTGTTAAAATTCTTGGAATAATAGCAAGATTTGCTTTGACAATTTCTCGAATCAACAAAACAACATATGCAAGAAACCAGATGGATTTTTTATAAACGTTCGCTTCTTTTTTCAGACTGTAATCCATAAATTTGCACATAAATGCAAGGACTACTGCCGCAATCACCACACCGAAAATAACGATTTCAAGGGTAATGCTTCCGTTAAAAATAATCCACGCTAAAAAGAACAATATATACATATGTAACTCCCCCAATACATTTCATTAACCACCTTCCCCCAAGGTGAACTACCCCTATAATAGTGCTATTTTAACATAACCTGTGCTGGATTGTCTATCACTTCACCATCTTTTGTAAAACGAGAACCATGACAAGGACAATCCCAACTCTGCTCTTCTTCATTCCAATACAGTGCACACCCCATGTGGCTGCACTTTTGGCTTTTCTTTTTTAATAATCCTTTCGTTAAGCCCATAACGCTTTCCCATGCATCTATGAGAAAATTCTTGTATCCTGCCTTTATTAAGAAACGTTGTGGAGAAAATACATCCGCCCACGAATTCTCTCTTTTTACAATCATGTCACATATAATCATGGCTGATACCATTGCCGTTGTCATTCCCCATTTTTGAAATCCTGTGGCAACGTACCAATTTTCATGTTTCATAGAAAACTTTCCAATGAAGGGAATTCGATCATGTGGCATGCAGTCTTGCGCCGCCCAATGAGCAACCTCTGTCCCATCGGGATAATAACTCTTTGCCATATCCCTTAAATGACAAAATGCCCCCGGATAACATCCTGCTTTTTTCTTTGTGCCAATCTGAAAACGCTTCCCAGTTCTATGTCCACTACCGCCTAAGAGTAATTTTCCATCTGCACAACGGAAGGACAGACCATCCTTATCTATACCATAATACATTCCACTTAAATTTTTTGGAACCTTTTCCCCTGTGAGTGCCAACACATAACTTCTGCTTTGATGTTGTCTCAGAAAATAATATCCAGGCACAATAGGAAAAGGATAATGTGTAGCAAAAATCACATTATCCGCTACGATTACACCTCGCTCTGTAATCACAAAACGTTCATCCACTTCCAACACCTTTGTATGTTCATAAATAGTCAATTTTTCTGCAATTCCCTTGATAAACTCCAAAGGATGAAACTGCGCCTGATGTTCAAACCGTACCGCGCCCATTACCCCAAAGGGAAGTTCCGTAATTTGATCACCCCTTACATATTCTGCCTGAATCCCGCAAGCCTTAGCTGCTTTTGCCTCTTTTTTTAGTTTTTCCATTCCATCTTCTTTTTGTGTATACAAAAAAGAAGGAAGCTCCTCAAAATGACAAGAGATTCCTTCTTTTGTAATAATTTCTTTATATATGTGAATGGCTTTTTCATTTGCCTGGGCATATCCCCTAGCTCTTTCTATGCCAGAATTTTTTATCATATCATTATAAATTAGTCCATGCTGACTAGTGATTTTTGCAGTGGTATTCTTGGTCTGTCCACTAGCAACTTCATTTGCCTCTAGGACAATGACCTCCTGTCCCTTCTCTTGCAAAAGATATGCAATTAAAACACCCGCTATTCCTGCCCCAATTACCACATTCTGTGCACGAAGATCACCTTCTAATACCTGTCTCTCTGGTAACTGGGTTGTTTGACTCCATAATGATTTCATTTTTGTCCCCTGCCTCTCTAACATTTTCCATTAGTGTTTGCAGGATTTTTTACCTTATTCTTATTTCTTAGAATAAGTTGCTGATTAAATAAAAGATTGAATATAAAATTTCTATGCATTTAGCATTGATATATTTGCTGTTCTGTTATGACATAATCTGGCTTTACATCATGTTCTTCACTAGCAATTAATCCTTCTTTTACTATTTGACATTCGAAGGCTACTGCAATTTTTGCGATATTCTCCTTTGCAATTTTCATCTCTAACTTCTGCAAATATTTATCATAAAACCCACCACCATAGCCAATGCGATTTCCTTTTACATCAAATACCGCACCTGGCATAATTACGCAGACCTTTTCCTTTCTTTTTGGAGAAAACTGCCCTTTTTCGCTTACCTGTGGCTCGCAAATTCCACGATATCCTTCTACCAAATATTCTATTTCGTTTATCTGATAGAATTCCATTTCCTTTCCAAGTACTTTTGGATAGTAAACATCTTTACTTAGACTTAAAGCAGTTTCAAAAACCTCGAACGTATCAACTTCGCTTTTATAAGAAGCGTATAAAAGTATTTTATCCGCTTCTACAAATTCTTTACACGTAACTACTTGCTCTGCAATTCGGTGGCTTTTTATACGACGCTCTTCTATTGTTAATCTGTCTCTTAATTGCAAAACTTCGTTTCGTAATTCCTTCTTATTTATCAATTTCTTGTTCCATTTCCTCTAATATGTGAATCAATTCACGGATATTTCCTTTTGTCTTCAATACCTCTTGTAATTTACGCTGTACCTTTAGGTAACTCATTTTTTCTGGAACAAGTCCATCTACAACTCCTGGATAAATTTCTTTTCTCCTATATTTTTCATTTCTATACCTCACTTTATTTTTATATTTGAAGTATATCTTTGATATAAAAATTTGTAAAACAATGGGTCATTGAGAGATAACTCTACTTACTTTGCGCCATCTCTTCTTTTTTATTCATAATATTAAATTGAGAATTCATCTACTAATTCATTTAATCCCATTGCCTGTGCAGTAAGTTCCTCACAAATAGCAGATGATTCCTGCGCTGTTGCTGAGTTACTCTGAACAACATCTGTAATTTGTCGGATTTCTGCCTCAATACCACGCATCGCTTCTGCCTGTTCTTCTGACTGTCTAGCAGATTCAATGGTACTTTCTCTTACTTCTGTTAAAGATTCTATTACCTTATTGAGTGCTTCTGCTGTACGTGCAGTAATCTGATTACCACGTTCTACCTCTGCAACCGAAGTATCAATTAATTCTTTTGTATGTAATGCAGACTGTGAACTGCTTTCTGCTAACTTACGAATTTCTTCTGCAACAACGGCAAATCCTCGTCCTGCTTCACCAGCTCTTGCCGCTTCAATAGAAGCATTGAGAGATAAGAGATTTGTCTGAGATGCAATATCTTCGATTTCTGTAACAATATTTGCAATCTGCATAGAGGTAGCAGAAATACGTTCCATAGCAGCAGTCAT
>CAZDAP010000016.1:0-13726 GCA_964503585.1 uncultured Lachnobacterium sp.
CGCAAATTTACATTTGTAGTAGAAAAAAACATATAAATAGAGTAAAATGTATTTCGAAGTATTTTTGAAAAGAAGGTAAGACAATGAGCGATAACAATATGAATTACAATGAACAGATCGATTGGGCGAATGTACAGGTCCCTAAAAAAGAGAGTTTCTTTAAAAAACATGGATTTGTATTAGGGTTCCTAACCAGTTTACTTTGTGTTGTGCTGGTGTGTTCTCTTGTAGTTGGATATTTAAATCTAACAGGAAATATTTTAATTATTGGAGAAAGCGGTGCGTCTACAGTGAATGGAGATGCAGTTCTTTCAGATGAAGTTGTTGATAAAATCGATGATTTATATTCTTACATGAATATTTATTATTATGAAGACGTGGATAAAGATGTGATTGCGGAGGCTCTTTATAGTGGGCTGCTGGATAGTTTGGGAGATCCATATTCTGTATATTATACAGAAGAAGAATACGAAGAACTCATGGTAAGCACCTCAGGAACTTACTGCGGTATTGGTGCAGGTGTCAGCCAAGATACAACCACGATGGAAGTAACCATTACAAAGGTTTATAAAGGTACACCATCAGAAGAAGCCGGCCTTTTGGCAGGGGATATGATTGTTTCGGTAGATGGTTTGGAAGCAGTGACTGTATCGGTGGACGAACTGGTGCAGAATATTCGTGGTGAAGAAGGTACTGACGTACACATGGTTATTTATCGTCCATCTACAGGAGAAACGCTGGAATTCGATGTAACTAGAAGATATGTAGAATTGTCCAGTGTAGAAGGCGAAATGTTAGAAAACGGAATTGCATATATTGAAATATTAGAATTCCAGTCTAAAACAGACGAACAGTTCGAAGAAATGGTAGAAGAATTTAAAGCACAGGGCATGAAAGGTCTTATTGTAGACGTACGTGCAAATCCAGGTGGACTTTTGTCTTCGGTAGTCAATATGCTGGATTATATACTTCCACAGGGAATGGTGGTTTATATCGAAGATAAATATGGAAATCGTGATGAATACACATCAGATGCAGACTGTTTGGATGTTCCAATGGTAGTGCTGATGGATCAGAATAGTGCCAGTGCATCTGAAATTTTTGCGGGAGCATTGAAGGATTATGAGTATGCAACATTGGTAGGTCAGACCACTTTCGGAAAAGGTATTGTGCAGAATATCATTCCATTAGAGGATGGAGATGCAATCAAGTTGACAACTGCCAAATATTTTACACCAAACGGCAACTATATTCACGGAGTGGGTATTGAACCAGATGTAGTAGTAGAATACGAATATACAGGAGATGTGGATGCATCTTATGACAAACAGTATGACAGCCAGTTCTTAAAGGCTCTTGAAGAAATGGAAAAATTGTTGGCAGAGGAATAAGAAAAGTACTGTTGATAGGAAAAGACAGAGCCATATTATATGAGAAAAGAGAGGTGACCCTGTGGTCGAACTTGATAATTTTAAGTCGGTGCTTGGCACTTATAAAGCACCACTTTTCGAAGTGAGAGATTCACTTGATTTGATAAATAAACAGCAAAAAATTCAGGAATTGGAACGAGAGATGGAGGCACCAGATTTTTGGAATGATCCATCTGTATCCCAGAAAAAGATGCAGAGTTTAAAAAGCATGAAGGATGATGTAGCCACTTACTCCGAATTGGAAAGAGGTTATGAAGACATCGAAACCATGATTGAAATGGGGTATGAAGAGAACGATGCATCCCTAATCCCAGAGATTCAGGAAATGCTGGATGATTTTATAAAAACCTACGAAGCCATTCGTATGAAAACCCTTTTGTCTGGAGAATATGATGGCAAAAAAGCCATTGTTTCTCTTCATGCAGGGGCAGGCGGAACGGAATCCTGCGACTGGGCAGCAATGCTTTTCCGCATGTATTCCAGATGGGCAGATAAAAAAGGATTTACTCTTACCGTGTTGGATTCTCTAGATGGTGAAGAGGCGGGGATTAAATCCATTACCTTTGAAGTAAATGGCGAAAATGCTTATGGTTATTTAAAGTCAGAAAAAGGCGTTCACCGTTTGGTGCGTATTTCTCCGTTTAATGCAGCAGGAAAAAGACAGACCTCATTTGTATCCTGCGATGTTATGCCAGACATTGATGAAGATATTGATATCGAAATTAAAGATGACGAAATTCGTATCGACACCTATCGCTCCAGTGGGGCAGGTGGACAGCATATCAATAAAACATCATCTGCAATTCGTATCACGCATTTTCCTACTGGAATTGTGGTACAGTGTCAGAATGAACGTTCTCAGTTCCAAAACAAAGATAAAGCAATGCAGATGTTAAAAGCAAAACTTTATCTTTTAAAACAAGAAGAACAGATGGAAAAAGCGGCTGGTATCCGTGGTGAAGTAACAGAAATTGGCTGGGGAAATCAGATACGTTCTTATGTTATGCAGCCTTACACCATGGTAAAGGACCGTCGTACAGGTGTAGAAAGTGGAAATGTGGACAATGTCATGGATGGAGATATTGACATGTTTATTAACGGATATTTGAAGTGGCTGAGTCTGGGATGTCCAGATAATATGTCGTCGGATGTAGAATAGATGTGAAGAATAGGAGGATAAAGAGATGGGAATTATAAAAGCGATTGGCCAGGCAATTAGAGGTGGTTTTGCAGATCAATGGTTGGAAGTGATTGAACCAGATAATATGGGAGATCAGACTGTTTTTTGTCGTGGTATTAAAGTGCGCAACGGACAGAACACAAAGGGAACAGATGATACCGTATCCAATGGTTCTATGATTCGCGTATATGACAACCAGTTCATGCTTTTGGTAGATGGTGGAAAGGTTGTGGACTACACAGCAGAACCAGGTTACTACAAGGTAGATAACTCCTCTATGCCATCTCTTTTAAATGGCCAGTTTGAAGATACATTAGAAGAAGCCTTTGAACGAATCAAATTTGGTGGACAGACACCTAGAGAACAGAAGGTATTCTATATCAATCTTCAGGAAATCAAAGGTATCAAATTTGGTACACGTAATCCAATTAACTATTTTGACTGCTTCTATAATGCAGAACTTTTCTTACGTGCACATGGAACATATTCCATTAGAATCGTAAATCCATTACAGTTCTACGCAGAAGCAATTCCTAGAAATAAAGACCATGTAGAAATTTCACAAATCAACGAACAGTATATTTCAGAATTCTTGCAGGCATTGCAGTCCTCTATCAACCAGATGTCTGCAGATGGTACACGTATTTCACATGTTTCTAGCAAGGCTATGGAGCTTGGAAAATACATGGCATCGGTGTTGGATCAGGATTGGAACCAGATGCGTGGTATGGAAATTCAGGCAGTTGGTATTGCAAGCATTTCCTATGATGAAGTGTCACAGAAACTCATCAACATGCGTAACGAAGGTGCAATGCTTTCAGACCCAACCATCCGCGAAGGTTACATGCAGGGACATGTTGCTCGTGGCTTGGAAGCAGCAGGCTCAAATGCATCAGGCGCTATGCAAGGATTTATGGGCATGGGTATGGGCATGCAGATGGGTGGCTCCATGACAGGTCAGATGTCTCAAACAAATTTGGCACAGATGCAGATGCAGCAGAATCAGATGGGTGCAGCTCCAGCAGCAGAATGGACTTGTGAATGTGGTCAGGTAAATAGTGGTAAATTCTGTCCAGAGTGTGGCAAAGCTAGACCATAATAATTGGTTGCACAAAAGAGATGTGTTATAGCTGATATAACAAAATCTACTAGTAAAAGGGGTTGCTTTTAAACTTTAGTTATGATAACATCTTCCACATGGAGACAAATGTCTTTGTGTGACGCACAAAAATATTTGCGAAAATGTGAAGATGTGTGAAGAAAACACAGCAAACAAAAGGAGTATAAAAATGCCCGAAAAGACCAATTACTTCGTGCTGAAAGAAAAAGCAGTGCCAGAAGTGTTGTTAAAGGTAGTGGAAGCAAAACGACTTTTCGATTCCGGCAAGGTGGCATCTGTACAGGATGCTACAGATGCGGTAGGCATTAGTCGTAGTTCATTTTATAAATATAAAGATGATATTTTTCCGTTCCATGAAAATGAAAAAGGGAAAACCATTACATTGGTAATCCAATTAGATGATGTACCTGGACTTTTGTCCAATATTTTGCGAGCAATTGACAAATTCAAAAGCAATATATTAACCATTCATCAGTCTGTTCCGATTAACGGAATAGCAACTCTGACTCTGAGTATTGATGTATATCATGCAGCGAATCAGGTGGACGAAATGGTTTCTGCCATTGAACAGGTAGAGGGAGTACATTACGCAAAAATTATAGCTAGGGAGTAAGAAACATGAAGATTGCAATTATGGGATATGGCACCATCGGATCTGGTGTAGCCGAAGTATTAGAAGTGAATCAGGAGTTACTTGCAGAACGTGCCGGTCAGCCAATAGAAATAAAATATATCCTAGATTTAAGAGATTTTCCAGGAGACAAAAATGAAGATAAATTAATCAAAGACTATAAAATCATCGTAGATGATCCAGAAGTTGGAATAGTTGTAGAAGCCATGGGCGGAGTAGAACCAGCGTATACATTTGTAAAAGAAATGCTTTTGGCAGGCAAACAGGTAACAACATCCAACAAGAATCTTGTGGCAGAAAAAGGTGCAGAACTTATCGCGATTGCCAGAGAAAAAGGATTGAATTTTATGTTTGGTGCCAGCGTAGGTGGTGGTATTCCAATTATTCGTCCATTAAATACCTGTTTAACAGCAGATGAAATTGAAGAAATCACAGGTATCTTAAATGGTACTACCAACTATATGTTAACACGTATGGCAAACGAAGGTGTTAGTTTTGAAGAAGTATTAAAAGATGCACAGGCAAAGGGCTATGCAGAAGCAGATCCAACTGCAGACGTAGAAGGAATTGATCCATGCCGTAAGATTGCCATTCTTACATCTTTGGTGTGCGGAAATCAGGTAGATTATCAGGATATTTATACCGAAGGTATTACAAAAATCACTAGTGAAGACTTTGCATATGCAGCACAGTTAGATTGTTCCATCAAACTTCTTGCTTCCAGCAAAGTAGTTGGTGATAGTTACCGTTGTATGGTAGCACCATTTATGCTTCCAAAGAGCCATCCACTTTGCAACGTAAACGATGTATTTAATGGTGTGTTCGTGCACGGAAATATGCTTGGAGATGCGATGTTCTATGGTAGTGGCGCAGGCAAACTTCCAACAGCCAGCGCAGTTGTAGCTGACGTAGTTGATATGATGAAACATTCCAATACAAACATTTATATTGAATGGAAACCAGAAAAGAAACAGTTAGTAGATTACAAAGATAGCCAGAATCGTTTCTTTGTACGTACTACATCTTCAAAAGCAGATGTGGCAGCTGTATTCGGTGAAGTAAATTATGTTTGTGATAAGAATTCATGTTGTGAAACAGCAGAAGAAATCGTTGCTGGCGAAATCGCCTTCACAACGGATGCTATGACAGAAGCAGACTTTGCAGAAAAAGCAGAAAAAATCGCAGTGGTGAGTCGCATTCGCCTCGCGTAGGAGTAATATTATGAAATATGTAATCGTTCTTGGCGACGGCATGGCCGACCGCCCAATCGCAGAATTAGAAAATAAAACCCCATTGGAATATGCAAAGACTCCATACATGGACAGTCTCGCGCAAAAAGGGGAATTAGGATTGGTGCATACCATTCCAGAAGGAATGAAGCCAGGAAGTGATACTGCAAATCTTTCTGTTATTGGTTATGATCCAAAGAAATATTATTCTGGCCGTTCTCCATTAGAAGCACTCAGTATTGGTGTGCCAATGAAAGATACAGACGTAGCACTTCGTTGCAATATCGTGACACTTTCAGAAGAAGAGGATACTTATGAAAAACGTCACATGATTGACCATAGTTCTGATGAAATCAGCACCGAAGATGCAGCAATTTTATTAGAAGCGGTGCGAAAAGAATTAGAAAACGACATCTTCAAATTTTATGTGGGAACCAGTTATCGTCATTGTTTGATTTGGGACAAAGGCGAAGTGGTAGAACTTTCTCAGCCACATGATATTTTGGAACAGTGCATCGAAGAATATATCCCAGTGAATTTTGGTGCTAAAACGCTTGATGCAGATGATATGGATGAAGCAGAGAAACAGAGTATGGCAGAAGGTTACCAGTTGCTCTACGATATGATGAAGAAGAGTTACGACATTCTCGTAAATCATCCAATCAATATCGAGCGAAAGGCAAAAGGCTTAAACCCAGCAAACTCTTGTTGGTTCTGGGGTGCAGGCACAAAACCAGCCCTTTCCTCATTTGAAGAAAAAACTGGTAAAAAAGGTGCTATGATTTCCGCAGTAGACTTACTGAAAGGTATTGCGGTTGGAGCATCTATGCAGGTAATTGAAGTAGAAGGCGCAAACGGCGGTCTTCATACCAACTATGAAGGAAAAGCACAGGCAGCCATTGATGTATTATTAGGAAACAAAAAAGTAAAACAGGCAGATGGAACAGAAATAACTGAGCAAGTGGAACCTTGCGATTTCGTTTATGTTCATTTAGAAGGCCCAGACGAAATGGGACATCAGGGCAGTGTAGAGAGAAAAGTAAAAGCCATCGAATTTTTGGATGAGCGAATTGTAAAACCGATTGCAGAAGGATTAAAGGAAGCAGGTGAAGACTTCCGCATGCTTATTCTTCCAGATCACCCAACACCAATTTGCATTCGTACTCATTCATCAGAACCAGTTCCATATGTGCTCTACGACTCCACTTCAGAGCAGCAGAACACATGGAATTACAATGAAAAGTGCGCAGAGGCTTCACGCAATTATGTAGCCGAAGGACACACAATTATTGATAAATTATTAGAGAAGTAATAGAAATGAAATTTAAATGGCACGAGTTCTCGTGCCATTTTGAGGGGGTAAATATGGGGAAATATATAATGGCTTTGGATGCTGGTACGACCAGTAATCGTTGTATATTGTTTGATCAGGCAGGTAATATTTGTTCCATGGCACAAAAGGAGTTCCGTCAGATATTCCCAAATCCAGGTTGGGTAGAACATGATGCGAATGAAATTTGGTCCACACAGTTAGGGGTTGCTGTAGAGGCCATGAGTATGATTAATGCAAAAGCAAAAGATATTGCGGCCATTGGCATTACCAATCAGCGAGAAACATCTATTGTTTGGAATAAAGAAACGGGAGAACCTGTCTATAATGCCATCGTATGGCAGTGCCGCCGTACATCTGAAATGGCAGATGAATTAAAAGCAAAAGGATTGGAAGAAAAATATCGTCAAAAAACAGGTTTGATTATTGATGCATATTTTTCAGCAACCAAAATCAAGTGGATATTAGATCATGTAGAAGGTGCCCGCCAGTTGGCAGATGAAGGAAAACTCCTTTTTGGAACCGTAGAGACATGGATTATCTGGAAACTGACAAAAGGAAAAGTGCATGTAACGGATTATTCCAATGCCAGCAGAACCATGCTGTTTAATATCAATACATTGGAATGGGATAAAGAGATTTTAGAAGAACTTAATATCCCAGAATCAATGCTTCCAACACCTGTGCCATCCAGTCAGGTGTACGGGAATGCTGATCCATCTTTCTTAGGTGGAGAGATTCCAATCGCTGGAGCCGCAGGCGACCAGCAGGCAGCGCTTTTTGGGCAGACATGTTTCAACGAAGGGGAAGCTAAAAATACATATGGAACGGGATGTTTCCTTCTCATGAATACAGGCGAAACACCAGTATTTTCAAAAAATGGTTTGGTAACCACTATCGCTTGGGGCCTAGATGGAAAAGTAAATTATGCATTGGAGGGTTCCATTTTCGTAGCTGGGGCTTCTGTGCAGTGGCTTCGCGACAGCATGCGAATGATTGATTCTGCATCTGACTCTGAATATATGGCAACAAAAGTAAAGGATACAGATGGATGTTATGTGGTGCCAGCTTTCACTGGATTAGGTGCTCCACATTGGGATCAGTATGCGAGAGGAACTATCGTAGGCATTACCCGAGGTACCACAAAGAATCACATTATTCGTGCGACCCTTGAGTCCATTGCGCTTCAGGTATGCGACGTAATTGATGCCATGAAAGCCGATGCAGGCATCGAAGTAAGAGCATTAAAAGTAGACGGCGGCGCTAGTTCCAATGATTTCTTGATGCAGTTCCAGGCAGATATGATTGACGCACCAGTAAACAGACCTGCGTGTGTAGAAAGTACTGCCATCGGCGCAGCATATTTGGCAGGCCTTGCAGTAGGATATTGGGGCAGCAAAGAAGATGTAATCAAAAATCAGCAATTAGACAGAGTCTTCACTCCTACTATGGATTCCGAGGAGAGAAGAAAGAAACGTAAAGGCTGGAATAAAGCGGTTAAATACGCTTATGGCTGGGCAAAGGATGACGAAGAAGCCTAGTAAAACAACAAAAAAGGTGATTGAAACTGGCAGGGAACTTCTGTGTTCCCTGCTGTTTCCACCTAGATGTCCGATCTGTGATGAGATACTCACACCAGAAGAGGCAGAAAAAGGAATCCATCTAGTTTGTGAAAGCAAACTCTATCCTGTAGAAGGAGCAGTGTGTATGCACTGTGGCAGACCACTCGGTCATGTAAAATCTCAAAGAAATATACAAGAAAATACAGAGCAAAATAAAAAACGAAAAGCAAAAGATAAAGATAAAGACGAGAAAGTGTTTGCGAAAAGCGAGGATGATATCCCCACACATTTAAAAGTAGAAAGCACTTATGAATATTGTCGAGAATGCATTCGCAAGGGGTATGTACTTCAGGGCAATAAACTATCCTATGAAAAAAATACTAGTAATCGCACCTCGTCCATCACTCAGGCAAAATCGCTTTATCTCTACAAAGGCGCTATAAAAGGCTCTATGTATCGATTGAAATATGCGAATAAGAGAGAGTATGCACGTTTCTTTGCGCATCGAGCAGTAGAGAAATATAGCGACTGGCTGGGTACAAACATCCAGGCTATTGTCCCAGTTCCCATGTATCGCCCCAAGGAAAAGCAAAGAGGATACAATCAGGCAGAAACTTTTGCGCAGGAACTTTCCAAATTGACAGGGATACCTGTAGTCAAGGACTGTATCAGGCGAGTGAAAGACACTACACCACAAAAGGAGTTAAATGACCAAGATAGGAAAAATAATCTAGAAAATGCTTTTCAGAAAGGAAAAAGTATAGTACAATATAGCCACATATTGGTAGTAGACGATATCTACACCACAGGATATACTGCGGAAGCAGTTGCCAAGGAATTGAGAAAACAAGGGGCCCACCGTATATATGTGCTTAGTGTATGTATTGGTGGAAATGAGTAGGAGGTACATGCATGAATGTAGCAACATGTAAAGGGTGCGGTAGATTATTTAATGTAATCTCAAATAAGAAATTATGTCCAAATTGTATTGCAGCATTAGAGGACAAGTTTCAGGCAGTAAAAAAATACTTGGATGAAAATCCAAGTGCAACTATGGAAGTATTATCAAATGAATGTGAAGTATCTGTAAAACAGATTAAAGAATGGATTCGTGAAGAACGTCTTACATTCAGAGAAGGCTCAGGATGCGGCATTACATGTGAACAGTGTGGAACAATGATTCTTACTGGTAGATATTGTGATCAGTGTAGAATGAAAATTCATAATAACTTAAGCAGTGCTATTGATGTGAAGAAAGCAGAATCACCAAAGAAGAAAGATCGTGAACGCGATCGTATGCGTTTCTTACAGAATTTATAAAAGAATTATAAATTTTATAAAAGTTTACAAAAAGGGTTATTTTGACAGTGAAAAACTGTTCAAGATGCCCTTTTTTTATGTTCATTTTTCTTTCCATTTATGTAGCAGTGTGGTATAATACAAAATAATGTATTATTGTGCCCTAAGTATGAGGAGGCCACTATGGTAAACTTAGAAAGAGTAAAGCATCAGTGCCAGATAGCTTTCTATGAACAAAAAGAAGATAAGAAGAATCGTCAGGTAGGAAATTACTATCGCAGCGATTTTATTGGAAAAGAAATAATAAAAAGCATATTTACAGGAACGATAGCATACGCTGTCATGGCGGTACTTTGGATGATGGTGAATTGGGATACAGTGTTAGATAGTGTAAATGACTTAAGTATCGTGAACATTTTGTTCGTGATGGTTCTTGTTTACATTGGATTCATAGCTGTTTATCTTTTCGTAACATATATCGTTTATGGGCTTCGTTATATACAGAGCAGAAAGCGGATGGATGGATATAAAGAACACTTAAAAGCGTTAAATCGAATCTACGAAAGAGAAGAGAAGTTAAAGCTTTAGGAGGTAACATGACAAAGCTATACGAAATAAAAGACAAAATATTGAAGTTTCATGCAGAATACGAAGTATATCTGACATATGTATATAAATTTATCGTAGCATTGGTTTTGTTCTGTCTGATTAATAGTAATATTGGTTTTATGGAACGTATTGCAGAATTTCCAGTGTCGCTTATTTTAGCACTGGTATGTTGTCTGTTGCCAAAAGGCGTGACATTGTTGGTGGCTGCGGCTTTGGTAACACTGCATTTGAATGTATTATCCATGGAAGTAGCTTTAGCGGCGGTGTTGATTTTCGTAGCAATTTTCTTTTTGTATTTCCGTTTTGCTCCAAAGGATGGAATAATTGTGGCGATTACACCGATTCTTCACGCAATCGGCATTCCATATGTTGTAACACTTGGAACTGGATTGGTGCGTAAGCTGTATTCGGTAGCGGCGGTAGTTTGTGGTACTATTGCGTTTTATTTTGTGGATGGCATTTATCAGAATGTGGTGGCATTGCAGATGACTGCAGCAGGCGCAGAAGTAGATGTTTCAAAGGTTACGGTATCGGTAGAACAGTTGTTATCAAACAAAGAAATGTATTTAACTGTGGGCGTGTTTATCGTAGTTACGATTGTGGTGCATATGGTGCACAAGATGAACATTGACCATGCATGGAAGGTTTCGATTCTGGTTGGTACTCTGATTCAGATTGCGGGGCTTTTGACTGGATACCTGGTATTTGATATTCAGGGAAAATGGCTGGGCATGATTATCGGTAATATCATTTCGGCTGTAGTGGCATTGGGAATCGAGTTTTTCTATATGGATTTGGATTATACCAGAACAGAAAGAGTGCAGTTCGAAGATGATGAATATTATTACTACGTAAAAGCTGTGCCAAAGAGAAATGTCACTGTTACAGAGAAAAATATCACACAGTTTGCAGAGTTGCCTCATCTAAAAAAGAAGAAAAAAGAAGAAAAAGTGATTCGTCGTCAGGATATTGTAGAAGAATTAGGAATTGACGAAGAAGATTTCAAATAAAAGATTTCAAATAAAAGATTTTAGATAAGCGAATCAGAAAGGAGAAAGTACGTGAACGATATAAGAGAAATGTTCGCATTAGTACAAGAGAATATTGCAAAGGTTCTTAGCATGGCTAATCTTACCATGACATGGATAGATGTTATTGAAATTGCTATTATCTCTTTTCTGTTTTACCATATTTTGCTATGGATTAAATCTACCAGAGCATGGAACCTTTTTAAGGGGATTATGGTTATTTTGATTTTTGTTCTTTTGGCGGCGTTGTTCCAGATGAGCACCATCTTGTGGATTGCGGAGAATACCCTCAGCGTTGGTTTGATAGCCATTGTAGTTATTTTCCAGCCTGAATTACGTAAGGCCTTGGAGAATTTGGGAGATAAAAATATCCTTAGCGGTATTTTAAATATCAGCCCTAAGTCAGAAAAAGAAAAATTCTCAGATCGTACCATCGAAGAACTTATAAAAGCAGTGTATGCCATGGGTAAGGTGAAAACCGGTGCACTGATTGTTATTGAGGATGAGATATCTCTGAGTGAATACGAAAGAACTGGCATTGATGTGGATGCGATTGTGTCCAGTCAGTTGTTGATTAATATATTTGAAAAGAATACACCTCTTCACGACGGTGCGATTATTCTACGAGGAGACAGAGTGGTATCCGCTACCTGTTATCTTCCATTGTCTGACAGTCTTAGTCTTAGCAAAGAATTGGGAACCAGACATCGTGCAGCGGTAGGAATCAGTGAAGCCAGTGACTCCCTTACGATTATCGTATCAGAGGAAACAGGTAATGTATCCCTTGCACTTCGTGGACAGATTTATCGCAATGTGGATGCAGATTTCCTACGCGAGAAGTTGAAACATATGCAGAATAGCAATCGTGAAGTATCTGGTGTGGAATTATTAAAGAGGAGGTTTAAGAATGGCAAATAATATTCTGAAAACCTTGTCGAAGAACTTGGGTTTTAAAATATTGGCAGTTGTATTTGCCTTTACCCTTTGGGTGACGGTATACAATTTAGATGATCCAACCAAAACCAAAACACTTACGGTAAATGTAACGGTTACCAACAAAGAGGTTTTGGAAGAGTTGGGAAAATACTATGAAATACAGGATGGTACCAATAAGGTGTCCTTTTCTGTAACTGCGCCTAGAAGTATCTTGGATAAACTAGACGAGACGGATTTCACTGCGGAAGCAGACATGGAAAAATTAACCATGGATGAAGATGGTACGAAGGGCTCTGTGCCTATCGAAATCTTTTGTACGGCCAGTGCAAATGGAAACTCTATCAAGATTGGTGCAACGAATAAAAACTTAAAAGTATCATTAGAAGACTTGATGACCAAGCAGTTCGTGGTACAGGCGAATGCAGTAGGTGAGGTGGCAGAAGGCTATGCCCTTGGTGTAGTAGAGGTAACTGCACCAAACGTGCTGAAGGTTTCTGGACCAAAATCCATTGTTTCCCAGATCAATGCTGTAGTGGCTACAGTTGACGTAGGTGGTATATCCGATTCATCTGCCACAGTTCGAACCTATCGTGCGACTCCGATTTTATTGGATGCCAATGGAAATGAAATCGATACAACCCGACTTACACTTAGTGATACGACAGTCAACGTAGAAGCGGAGATTTTAAACACCAAAGAGGTAGCGATTTCCGTAGTGCCATCGGGTACTGTTGCAGATGGCTATATGATTACCGATATCACAGTGGATCCAGCAAGCATTGTTTTGAAAGGTAATAAAACACTATTAAACAGCATCAGTGAGATTCAGATTCCAAGGGATATCGTTTCGGTAGAAGGTGCCAATAAAGATGTGATAGTGAGTGTCGACGTATCGGAATACATTCCAGAGGATGTAGAACTACTGAAAGCAGAGCAGGCCACAGTAACAATTACCGTATCTGTTGGTAAGATGAAGACCAAGAACTTTAGTATCAATACGGTGGATTTGATGGTGACTGGATTACCAACCCATACCAATATTGAATATGACCTGAGCAGTGTAGCTGTCAGCATCACAGGTTTAGAGACAGATGTGAACGATTTAACCAACGAATCGTTGGTTGGCTTTATTGATGTAACTGATTTAGGTATAGGTACTCATAGAGTAGAGATGACCTTGGACTTGGATGAAACCAAGTACACTTATGACAAGGTCATGGTTACGGTTACCATAGCAGAAGAAACCGAAGCAGATTCGGAGAGTGATGAATAGTGTTTACAAGTCGTAAGATATTGTATAGATACTTAGATATATAAGAAAGAAGGATAAAATTATGGCAAGATTATTTGGAACAGATGGCGTACGTGGTGT
>CAZDAP010000017.1:0-2367 GCA_964503585.1 uncultured Lachnobacterium sp.
TGATGCTTGGATTTAAAGCAAAGGTGAAAAAAGCAGATTTTGTATTTTCGCAGGAAGTGGATACAGCGAAGTGGTTCAAGTTTGATGAGGCTTTGGATAATATAAGAGAAGGCAGCATTGCGTGGCAGCTGGTGAAAACTGTTATCGAGGCGTATCTGTGATATTTTCTCCATGCTCCATTGTTTTACACCATAAAGATCTATATTTAAATTTGATAAGTGATATTTAGAGTTGTTTTATAACTAAAAGTTATAAAAAAGAGAAAATAATATCATATTGAAATATATAGAGAAATAAAATCAGATGTGATAGAATGGTTCAAGGTGTTCAAAAGACACCTTGAATTTTTTATATGTGAGAGGTGTTACTGCCTTTCGCTTAGAAACGGAGAACTATTATGAAAGAAGAAAGAAGTAGTTTTAGTGGAGGCCTTGGATTCGTCCTTGCTGCAGCAGGTAGTGCGGTTGGGCTTGGAAATCTGTGGCGTTTCCCATATTTAGCAGCACAGTATGGTGGAGGAATCTTTATCTTTGTATATTTGATTCTCGCTCTTACTTTTGGTTTTTCACTCCTTGTAATGGAAATCGGTATGGGGAGAAAAACGAAGGCAAGTGCCATTCGTGCATTTGAGCAGATTAATAAAAAGTTTGCATTTGTAGGATATCTTGCAACATTGGTTCCAATCATTATTTTGCCATACTACTGTGTAATTGGTGGATGGGTATTGAAATATATGGTGGTTTATATAACGGGTGGTAGCGCAGATGCGGCAGGCAGTAGTTTCTTTAACAACTATGTTTCCCAGGCAGAAGAACCTTTGTTATATTTTGGAGTTTTCTTGCTGCTAACTACACTTATTGTTTTAGGTGGTGTAAAAGATGGGGTAGAACGTTTTAGTAAGATGCTCATGCCCATATTGGTAGTATTGGCAATTGGTATTTCTATTTATGTCATTACCATTCCAGGTGCAATGGAAGGGGTGAAATATTATTTCCTGCCAGATTTTAGTAAGTTTTCTATAAAAACTGTATGTGCAGCCATGGGGCAGTTATTCTTCTCCATGAGTTTGGCGATGGGTATTATGATTTCCTATGGTTCTTATGTAAAAGACGATGTAAATATTATGAAATCCGTAAATCACATCGAGATTTTTGATACTGCTATCGCACTTTTAAGTGGTCTTATGATTGTACCAGCAGTATATATCTTTAGTGGTGAAGAAGGTTTAAAATCCAGTGGTGTAGGTCTTATGTTTAGTACACTTCCAAAGGTATTTGCAGATATGCCATTTGGCGGATTTATCGGATTTATATTCTTTGTATTGGTATTTTTTGCAGCGATTACAAGTTCGATTTCAGTATTAGAAGCCATTGTGTCCAATATTTTGGATAAGTTTAACTGGGATAGAAAAAAAGCAAGTTTGGGTGTTGCTATCTTCACATTTTTCCTCGGAATTCCTTCTGCTTTAGGATTTGGTGTACTTGGAGATGTAACTCCTCTTGGTATGGATTTCCTTACATTCTTTGATTATGTTTCAAATAGTATTTTGATGCCTATCGTAGCTTTGTTTACATGTATTATGTTTGGCTGGGTAGTTGGCACAAAGACCATCGAGGATGAAGTTACAAAGAACGGAGAAGAGTTCGGACGTAGAAAGATTTTCCGCGTCATGATTAAATATATAGCACCAGTGTGTTTAATAGTAATTTTGATTTTCTATTCATTGGCGCAGTTTGGAGTTATTTCATACTAAAAATAAAGGAACTTCGTGTAAACGAGGTTCCTTTTTCAAAGGAGAAAAATTATGGGATATATTACAACCTATACAGGAAAACATTTTGACCCAATGCAGCCAGAGATGGAATCTGTGGATATTAGAGATATTGCTCATGCGTTGTCATTAACATGCAGAGGAAATGGACATGTGAAGAACTTTTTTTCTGTGGGACAGCATTGTGTCTATTGTGCATTAGAAGCAGAGGCAAGGGGGTATTCCAAACGTGTAGTTTTGGGATGTTTGCTTCATGATGCCAGTGAGGCATACATGTCAGATGTTCCTCGTCCATTTAAAGATGTGTTGCCAGAGTATCAGAGGTTGGAAGATAAGTTGATTGATTTGATATATATTCATTTCTTAGGAAGTATCTTAAGCGAAGAAGAGCAGAAATTGGTAAAAGAAATTGATGATGATATTCTTTATTTTGATATGATAGAACTTTTGCATGTACCACAGGAAGGTCCAGAACCAAAAATGGGAATTGAACTGGATTATTCCCTGCAGCCATTTGAAAAGGTGGAGAATGCATATATCGAAATTTTTGAAAAATATACCAAGTCTTAATATATGGAAAAGTACTTGGATATTGC
>CAZDAP010000017.1:2467-6349 GCA_964503585.1 uncultured Lachnobacterium sp.
TTCTGCCAATTCTTTTACTGTGATTTTTTCCAGTGGTTTCTGTTTTCTAAGTTCTAAAAATGCATTTGCAATACTTTGTTTTGTTCTTTTTGTTCTTAAATCCATAGCAATTCCTTTTTCGTCGATTTTAATAAAATGTTGTTTATTTTACCAATACTAAAAATTGTTGGTGGTAGTTGACTTATTTCATTGATATAGTTATTTTAGTACAGAAAATCAACGATAGTCAATTAAAAAGATTAGTGTCTAGAAAATAATACAAAGGAGATTTATGAATCAGGAGTTTTATTCAGGAAAAGCATTAAATGCGTATGAATATTTAGGGTGTCATTTGACAGAAACAGGTGCACTATTTCGTGTATTTGCACCTGCAGCAGTTAAGATTTCAGTGATTGGAGATTTCAATGATTGGAATGAAGTTCCCATGCAGAAGGTATACGATGGTAATTTCTGGGAATGTCATATAGATGGAGTTACGGAGGGACATTTATATAAATACCGAATCTATAGAAGGGATGGGCTTTTTATTGATCACTGCGATCCATATGGATATGGTATGGAGCTTCGACCAGGTAACGCCTCTATAGTTCGAAATATGTATAACTATACATTCCATGACCAGGAATGGATGAAAAAAAGAACGGATGGAAGAAATAAACCAGTTAACATCTATGAGGTTCATTTGGGATCTTGGAAAACAAATCCAGCAGATGAAAATGGCTGGTATCGTTATCAAGAGGTGGCCAGACAGTTGATTCCATATATGAAGGAAAAGGGATACACGCATTTGGAAGTACTGCCTTTAGCGGAGCATCCTTCCGATAATTCATGGGGATATCAATGTACTGGATTTTACAGTCCTACTTCCAGATACGGTACTGTAAATGATTTAAAGGAAATGATTGACCTATTCCACCAGAATGAGATTGGTGTGATTTTAGATTTTGTTCCTGTTCATTTTGCAGTAGACGGATATGCTTTGGCAGAGTTTGATGGAACTGCGCTCTATGAATATCCCCATACAGATGTGGGACAAAGTGAGTGGGGAAGTAAGAATTTCATGCATTCTAGAGGAGAGGTGCAGAGTTTTTTAATATCCAGTGCATGTTATTGGCTGAAGGAATATCACTTCGATGGGCTTCGCATTGATGCCCTCAGCAACATTATTTATTGGCAAGGGAATCAGGCGAGAGGTGTAAATAACAATGCTGTCGACTTTATTCGACATATGAATAAGTCCATGAAAGATTTGTATCCAAGTGTGATGTTAATCGCGGAGGATTCGACTTCTTATCCTGGTGTTACCAAATCGGTAAATGAAGGTGGGCTAGGTTTTGATTATAAATGGGATATGGGATGGATGAACGATACATTGGATTATTTCCGTACCCATCCACATGATCGAAAAGTCGATTATCATAAACTTACCTTTTCTATGATGTATTATTATAACGAAAGATATTTGTTACCATTGTCCCATGATGAAGTGGTACATGGTAAGGCAACCATTGTTCAGAAAATGAATGGACAATATGATGTGAAGTTTCCACAGGCAAGGGCTCTTTATATGTACATGTATGCCCATCCGGGCAAGAAGTTAAATTTCATGGGAAATGAGATTGGACAACTTCGTGAATGGGATGAAAAAAGAGAGCAGGATTGGGAGGTTTTGAAATATCCTGCACATGATACCTTTGCTCGTTTCATGAGAGATTTGAATCTAGTGTATGATGCGCATCCTGCATTTTGGGAACAGGATTATACGGAAAAAGGTTTTCAGTGGATAGATTGTCATCAAGAAGAAAAATGTATTTATGTGATTCAAAGAAATAGTCGTAAACAGAGAATCATTGCCATATTTAACTTTTCTGATCAGGCACAGACATATGATTTAAAAATCGAAAATGCCAAATATCTAAAATTATTAATGGCAAGTGATAATGAAATCTACAATGGAACAGAAGTCTATAAACACAATGAGAAATTTAAATTGGAAAATGGCGCAGTAAAAATTGAAATGACACCTTTTACAGGTATGTTTTTTGAAGTGAAATAACAAAGGAGACATCTTTTTAGATGTCCTCTTGTTAGTTGCACAAGCATGCCAAGTAAAGATCCGGTGGACATTTATCTTGGTGAACAGGAAAAACCCCTGAACGAAATGAGGGAACGTTCAGGGGTTATATTGCTAAGGTCGGAGTTTAGTTACCTTACATTTTTATACTAAAGTTCTGAAAAGAAAAACACAATGGACAATTTTAGTTACTGTGTGGAAAATCCGACACATTGGGTGAAAATGATGGTGGAAGCAATGTGTTCGTTTTATGATAATGCAATTATACAGGAATATATTGAAAGATAAGGAGAAGAGTGGAAAGCCGCAAATGTAATGAATCTTGAAAATCCGACGGCTGTTTGATATTATTATAAAAAAGCTACGGAGAAATCATATGGCAGAAAAAAAAGAGTATCGAAGTGCAATTCGTTCTAGAAAGTTAATTCGAACGGCTTTTATGGAACTATTGAAGGAGAAAAGTTTTGAAAAGATAACAGTAACGGATATTGTAAAACGTGCAGATATCAATCGTTCGACTTTTTATGCGCACTATCCAGATGTTATGGGTTTAATCGAGGAAATACAAGAAGAAGTGCTTTCCTTTGCGGAACAGTATTTGAAAAAGGTGAATTTTGCAGATGTGTTAGAGAATCCGATTCCATATTTGCAGTTGATTGTAAATATGACAAGAGAAAACGAAGAATTGTATCGCTTGTTAAGTAATTCCAATATTGATTACAAACAGATAGAAAATATGAAAAAATTACTTGCAGAACGTATTATTTCCACAGTAGAAGTACCTGTAGATTATATAGATACATTTCAGGTTGAATTTGCAGTTCGATTTTTCCTTGGAGGGTTCATTGATGTATACAAACAATGGCTGCAAGGAGAGATAGATTGTAGTATGGATGATATTATTAAGGCTACATCAAGTTATATTGTTCGTGTATATAAAAGGATAGAGTAGGCAGGAAAATAGGGTGTAAAAGAAGAATTGTTGTGTATTGGGCAATCATAATTTGTATACAAAGGAGAAAAGCATGAAAAAGAAAGTATTAATCATTATTGGAATTGTAATGGCTGTATTCGTAGTGGTAGGTGTTGTGGGTTTTAATTATTTATACAGTCATGGATTATCAGGAATGTATGCTAATACAGAGCCAACAGATGGACAGGTAAAAGTAGCATGCATAGGTGACAGTATTACTTATGGTCATGGTGTAGAAAATTGGGAAGAAAATAATTATCCAGCACAGTTACAGGAACTTTTGGGAGAAGATTATCACGTAGCAAATTTTGGTTCCAGCGGTGCTTGCGTAAATCCAGATGGTGACCAGCCATACGTAGAAAGACCAGTATATCAGGAAAGCATTGATTATGATGCAGACATTCTTGTTCTTATGTTGGGAACTAACGATGCTAAGCCTGAAAATTGGACGGATGTGGATGCCTTTATGGAAGATTATAAAGAACTATTGGAAAGTTATTTGGATGGTGAGAATCCACCTGTAGTGTATATTGGACTATGTGCCGAAGCATATTATACAGAAGATGCAGATACATCAACAGGGATTGCAGGTTATGATATACAGCCAGCTGTTATAGATGAAATCGTCGTAGAACTTGAGAAGTATGCACTTTCTAGTGATATTATTGCAGGCGTGATAGATATACATTCTTTAACAGAAAATCATCCAGAATGGTTTGAGTCCGATGGTATTCATCCAAACAAGGATGGTGCAAAAGCAATTGCAGAAGCAGTGGCAGAAGCGATTCAAAAATAAATAGATTTATGTAGTGTTTATAAGTAAATCTAATTTTTT
>CAZDAP010000017.1:6449-10373 GCA_964503585.1 uncultured Lachnobacterium sp.
AAAAAAATGTTACTTATTATTCAATATGAGTTTTTTGCATTAGTGACAATTTTTTTGCGATAATTTATCATGATAAGTAGCAATTGTCAATTATCTTTTCTTAGGAAGATAATGGTGATTTTTCGGAGTTTAGTTTATAAAAAGGGGAATTTTTACAAATTTAAGGAGGTCAAGATGGAACCAAAACAGGAAAAGGGAAATGTGATGGAAACTATCGCGCAGTTTATTGTAGATAAGCGAAATTTATTTTTCTTTATTTACATTGCTGCGATTATATTCAGCATTTTCGCTATGAATTGGAAACAGGTAGAAACGGACGTAACGGTTTACCTGAATGAGGAATCGGAGACACGACAGGGGATTACGACGATGAATGAGCATTTTGCTATGTTTTCATCGGCGCGTGTTATGATTTCAAATGTAACGTATGATGAGGCAAAGGCGCTTTATGATGAAATCGTAGATGTGGAAGGCATTACGATGGTTGATTTTAGCAACAAGCCAGAATCTTATAAGGATGCTTATGCGCTGATGTCTGTAACTTTTGATGGGCAAGATTTGGATCAGGAGACAATCAATGCAGTAGAAAACATCAAGGAAATCCTAACGGGTTATGATTATGTGATAGATACTACGGTTGGTTATGATCAGGTGGCAGATCTCGGTGTTCAGATGGTTCAAATTATGGGATATGCCGTTGTGATTATTGTCCTTGGACTAACACTAACTTCTACAGCCTATGCAGAGCTTCCTGTACTTGGACTGACCTTTGGTGCAGCGATTCTTCTTGGTATGGGTACCAACTTTTTGCTTGGAAAGATTAGTTTTATTTCGGATTCCGTTGGTATGCTGTTGCAGTTAGCCATGGGTATCGACTATGGAATTATTTTAGTACATCGATTTAGTGCAGAGCGTGAGTTTTTGCCAGCAAGAGAAGCATGTGTTAAGGCTTTATCGAAGGCTATTCCTGAAATTACAGCATCTTCCCTTACTACAATTGGTGGTTTGCTTGCACTTTCCTTTATGGACTTTGGTATTGGCAAGGATTTGGCTATTGTTTTGATTAAGGGAGTCTTACTTATCTTGATTGCTGTGTTTACTCTTATGCCAGGTCTTTTGATGCTTTTCTCACCACTTATTGATAAGACTAGACATAAAAATTTATTGCCAGATGTTTCTTTCATCGGAAAATTCTGTGCAAAGGCAAGATGGATTATTACACCTATCTTTTTGGTAGTTCTTATTGGTGCATATTTCTTATCTAGTTCATGCCCATTTACATATTCTACTACAGGACTTCGTCGTGATAATATGAGTGAGCGTCAGGAGGCATATTTCAAGGTAAATGATGTTTTTGGCACCACAAATATGATAGCGATTCTTGTTCCAACAGGCAACTATGAAGCGGAAGCACAGATTTTGAAAGAATTAGAAGCTTGTGCAGAAGTAAAATCTACCATGGGTCTTGCAAATACAGAGTTGATGGATGGCTATATGCTGACGGATTCTTTGAATGCGAGAGAATTTTCTGAAGTTTTAGGTTTAGATTATGATATGGCAGAGATGCTCTATATGATGTATGCCATGGAAGATGATCAGTATGGTAAGTTGATGGATATGGATAGTTATAGTGTTCCAATGTTTGATTTATTCTGCTATTTGAAAGATACGTTAGAGTCTAGTGGAATGTCTTTAGATGGCGAAATGGCAGAAATGACTGAAATGTTAGATATGCTCGATATGGCAAAGGAACAGCTCCAAACAGAAGAATATAGTCGTTTGGTAGTATATGCAGACCTTCCAGATGAAGGGGAAGAGACATATGCATTTCTTGAAAAAATACATGATATTGCAGATAAACATTATACAGAACCAGTTTATGCGATTGGTAACTCCACCAGTTGTAGAGATTTAGGTAGTACCTTTGCAACCGATAATACCATTATCGGTATACTTTCTATTGTATTCGTTATTGCGGTATTGTTATTTACATTTAAGTCAGTTGGATTACCAGTGCTTCTTATTGTAGTAATTCAGGGTGCGATTTGGATTAACTTCTCATTTCCAACCCTTACAGATACACCATTGTACTTCTTAGGTTATTTGATTGTAAGTTCCATTCAGATGGGATGTAATATTGACTATGCGATTGTTATATCCAGTCACTTCAACGAGCAGAAAAAACATCTTCCAATAGAAGAAGCAATTGCAGTGGCAGTAAACAAGGCTTTCCCAACGGTACTGACCTCTGGTACGATTATGGCAGTTATGGGATTCCTTTTGGGTGCAATTAGTACAGAGCCTACCAATGCAATTATGGGTGAGTGTATCGGTCGCGGTACTGTGATTTCCATGATTTTGGTATTGTTTGTATTGCCATGTCTTTTGGTAATTGGAGATAAACTCATTGAACGCACCAGTTTTGCTATGAAAGGAGTATCGGTAGATGTGTCTGAATACGAAGATTTTGGTACAATGCGTGTCAAAGGTCGTATGCATGGCTGGGTAGAAGGTGTTATTGATGGTGAAGTAGATGCGGTTGTTATGGGCCGTGTACATGCGGCAGTTGTTTCCAATAATCTATCCATAGATATGAAAGAACATGATCCGTTAGCTGTAGAAAAAGCAAAAAAAGCTTACGTAGATGAGGTACAGGAATCATCGAATTCAAATGTAAAAGAAGAAAATAATGTGGAAGGAGGAAACAATGATGAAGTATAGAACATGGATGAAAAGAATTTGTGTCATTGCTATTGCAGGATGTATGACTTTATCTGGTATGCCTCTTACTACATATGCAGAACCTACTGGTACAGAACCTGAAGAAGTAGAAGATGTAGAAGTTTCAGAGGATGCAATTTATCTTTCTAATGCGGATGATATTGTTGCTTTAGCTGAAAATTGCGTGGATGATAACTGGAGTGTTGACAAAGTAGTTGTATTAAACAATGACATCGATATGACAGATGTTGAATTTACTGGAATTCCAACCTTTGGTGGTGTTTTTATTGGTCAGGGATATACTATTTCTGGTATACATATGGAACAGGATATGACGGTAATGGGATTCTTTCGTTACTTACAAAAAACTGCTGTTGTAGATAATGTTCGCTTGGAGGCAATTGTTGAATCTGATGGTAGCAATAACCAAATTGGTGGTTTTGTTGGTATCAATAGAGGTAAGATTCAAAATTGTACCTTTGTAGGGTTAGTTTCCGGTACAGAGCAGATTGGTGGTATTGTAGGATGGAACAAAACATCTGGTATTATCGTAAACTGTGAAGTAGAGGGCGTGGTTCATGGAGACCGATATATAGGTGGTATCGTAGGTCAAAACCAAGGTGTGATTCGTTGCTGTACTAACAATGCAGAAGTAAATACCACAGTAGATCAAAATTCCATTCCGATGGATTTATCCGAAAGTTTAAGTTTTGAAATGGAATTAAGTCTTGATATGGATATGAGTAGTTTTGAAACACAAAGTACGGATTATGCTAGCGATATTGGTGGTATCGCAGGTACTAGCAGTGGTGTGATTCGTGAATGTGTGAATAACGAAAATGTTGGTTATAACAAAATGGGCTACAATATCGGTGGTATCGTAGGTTCCCAGAATGGTTACGTTGTGGATTGTATAAACTATGCACAAATCAATGGTATGGATGGCGTTGGTGGTATCGTTGGATATTTCAAACCAAATGTTGTTTTGGAATTCGGACCAAATCCAATGGACACTATGAGTGCTCAAATGAATAACATGATGTCATCTATGAAAGACGTCATGAATGATATGCAGAATATGAGTTTTAGCACAGTAGATATAGGCAGTATAGAGGATGCATTAGGTGTGCTTGAGAACCCTGATTCGGGAAGTGCGTCTGATATTGAGGACATATTAGGCGAATTTGAAGGAGGGTTTGAAGG
>CAZDAP010000017.1:10473-13637 GCA_964503585.1 uncultured Lachnobacterium sp.
GAAGTGCGTCTGATATTGAGGACATATTAGGCGAATTTGAAGGAGGGTTTGAAGGTGAATTGGACGAATCCTTTGATTTTGATATAGATGTCAATGAGGATTCCATTAATGCTGCTTTGAATGATTTAAGTAATTCTTTTGGAAATATATATAATGGCTCATCTGAAAACGAATCGTCGTCTATACTTGGAGATATGTCAGGTTCAATGGATGATATGATGTCAGCTATGGAAGGTATGATGAGTTCGATGGAATCAATTGGTTCCATGAATATGAGTATGGAATTCGATATTGTTGATATTTCCAGAACTGACACAGAATCTGATACCATTGCAAAAGTTGCAAATTGTGCCAATTATGGAGAGGTTCTCGGCAATACATATATAGCAGGTATTGTTGGCTTGGCAGATATGGAAATGACAAGTCTCATGGAAGCTATGGGGGAAGAATCCCAGATGTCCACTAGCGGAGAAATGGTGGTACGTTTGGTTGTTCGTGATTGTCGCAATTACGCAAACATTTCAGCAGCAAAAAAATATGCAGGTGGTATTGTTGGTGAAATGGTATACGGTGCTGTAATTAATGGCATGAATACTGGAAATTTAGATGCATTAAATGCCAATTATGTTGGTGGTATTGCTGGTAGTTGTGAATCCATTATTATGGATAGTTATAGTAGAAGTATTATAGCAGGTGGGGACTATGTTGGTGGTATTGCTGGTTATGGTATTGAAGTTATAGATAGTTATGCTTGTTCCGATATTGTTGCATATAATAAATGGGCAGGAGGTATTTTAGGAAATACCGAAGATTTACCAAATGAAGTAGAAGGTCTTGTTCAGGGTGCTTATTATTACTTAGCAGGAAAAGATCTGGGTGCTATTGATGGTATAAATTATGATGGAGCAACTGAACGAATTACTCTGGATGAATATTTGGCTCTGGAAAACCTGGATGATATGTTTAAGACAGTCAAAGTAACGTTTGTTGTCGAAGGGCAGGAAGATATTGTTCTAGAGATTGGAATGGGTGAATCTGTTGCATTATCAGAAGTGCCACTGGTTGAAGTGGATACGAGCGATAGATATGATTGGGAATATATAAAACCTGTTACTTCTGAAACATTAGCAATGAACGAAACCGAAGAAGTATATTATCTATCAGAAGCACGTTTGAGTAATATCTTGTTTGATCAGACCTATGAAGCTGTAGTAGATGCAAAATATATGGTAAGTGAAGGTGAATATAAAACATCAGAGAATCATAATATTATTCTGGCAGTTGGTGCGTTTGATAAAGAAACAAGTGTTAAATTAACAGATATGTTACAAGCGGAACCTATCGTAAATGAGGTATCTGTACGAGAGAATTGGTTAGTGGAAATTTCTAATATCGGTGTGGAAAAATTGCACTACCGTATCCCAGAGGGATTAGATACAGAGCATCTCAAACTTTATGTCAAGGATGCCACAGGTCAGTGGGTAGAACGTGAATTCATGATAGAAGGTTCCTTTATGATATTCGAATTCCATGATGGAGAAACGGGATTTGCGTTAGAAGAAACACAGAGTGTGGAAATTTATGTGATAGGTATAGTTGTTGTAATAGTTGTAGTGCTTCTTTTCTTGATTATTCGAAAAAGAAAGCAAAACGTTGTTAAAAAGAAAAAAGAGGATTAAAATAAAAGAAAGAGGATAGATAATATCCTCTTTCTTTTGAAATAGTGGAGGGATGAATGAATAGTAAGAAAAAATGGTATGCAATCCTTGGAGTAGTAGGAATTATTATAGTAGGCGTGGGTATATTTTTCTTAATAAATATTTTCCCAAAATTACAACTAGGAAAAGAAATTTCTGAGATTTTACAGCCTGTATTAGAAGCCAAAAATCAATCTATGCATTTAGAGATTGTAGCAGATTTGGCAGATGAGTCTGTGAATTTAGATTCAGATATCTATATCATAACAGAAGACGAAAACCAATACATGGTTATGGATCAGTATGATTTTCCGATATATGTTGTAGATAATGTTCTATTCTTGGAAAACGGGCATGCATTTAAAATCACAGAAAAAAAGCAGTCGCAGGAAATTTCGTATAAAGATTTGTTTTTACAAATTGCAGCGGCCTACGAAGTTTTCGATATCACCAGTGAAAAAACGGATTCAGAAACTATTTATTCGGTGAATGTGACTGGTGAACAGATACAGAAATTATTGGCAATGGTTATGCCGATGGAGGATGCACAGTTAGAAGCAATTGATAGTTTACAATTAAAAATGTTTGCCCAAGGTGATGAGTTAGACCGAATTGAAATGTTCGGTCAGGCAGATGTAAATGGAACAGAAGTAAAGATAGAGGTGTCACTCTCTGATTTTGAAATACTAGAAGCAGGGGAGTATGTGATTCCTGATTTAATAAAAGAAGCAGTTGAATCAGTAGACGAGGATTCTCTTTTTAACATAACAGAAGATTCATATCGATTATTTCTTGCATTTCAACAGTTTTCCAATAAAGAAAACGATGGAACAGTGACCATACGAGCAAATTGTGGAATTATCAACTTTAAAAATACTTATGATTTGAAGGAATTTGTTAATACTGAAAATGCTTCCATTGATGCCGAAAACATCGAAGAATTGCCGGCTATGATAGCATTTCTATGCATGGAAGGCGAAATTAGTTGTACTGAGACAGATACGGGGTATGAATATAAGTTAGCATTGGACGAAGAATCTATGCAGAAAATAGCAGAAATGATAGTTCCAGAGTTAGTAAACTATGTAATAAATATGAACGAGGGAACAGGCGTGATAACATTAGAAAATGATAAGATTACTGCTATAGAAATTTCAGTAGAAGGAAGCATCAATGCCTTATTTACCGAGATTCCAGCTGAGGTTGGGGTTGTATTTGAATATTAGGTTACGATTTCGCTCACTAGTGAGAAAAGATTTCTAGATACCACGAAAGAGGGATTACCTATTTGTATTTGCGCACGCTTGCGCTCTGACGTCACGTAGCGGACACTAAGGCTCGCGACGGCTGACGTCGCCACGAGCCAAGTGCCGACGCTCCTTTAAGGCGCATCATACAATATAGGTAATCCCTCTTTCATATTATTTAGAAAATCCTTTTAAGAACTAAATCGTAATTTAAAATCCA
>CAZDAP010000018.1:0-10409 GCA_964503585.1 uncultured Lachnobacterium sp.
TTTTTTTCATCATATCATTTTCTCTTGATGCATAAAGTATATAAATGAAAAAATGAGGTGGAACTATGAGCGCAAAAACAAAGATTGTGGTTATCAAATTAAAGGACATATTATTCTACGCTACTGTAGTAATCCTGTGTATTATTGTCCTCTTAATGCTGTATATTCTCTTTCAGCCTGAAACTGTCACAACCAATTCCACCATTGAGGTAAGAAACTTCCTACCATATAGTATGGGAAGCACTTTTCAATTACCAACACTATGAATTTACCAATCGCATCGGAAAAGAAAAAGAGTCAAGTACCTATAACGCATACTTTGACTCTTTATAATTTCCATGTAACTTACCTCTGCTGGGATTAATTTTACTCTGTTTCAGCATAGAGACTGCTAATATATTCATCTAACTCTGCTGTCTCACAATAAATGGTTTCTACTGGACGATTTTCCTTAATAGCGTTTACAGCACTAACACCAATCCAAACTGCTAAAAGAGCAACTACAACACCTGTACAGAATTTTGTAAGTTTTTTTATGCGTTTTTCTTTCGCAATTGTCTCTTTACGATTCGCTTTTTCTTTTTTATACTGATCAACTTTTGCCTGACTCATTTATAAATCTCTCCTATGTGTTTACTCAATGCATACATTTTACACACATTCCACGTAAAATGCAAGTTTTATTACATATTTCTAGACTTATCTAAACAAGCCTTCATCGCATCCATAACTGCAGCACGCATACCCTGCTCTTCTAATACACGAACGGCTTGAATGGTTGTACCGCCAGGGGAACAAACCATATCCTTTAATTCACCTGGATGTATTCCTGTTTCCAGCACCATCTTCGCACTTCCCAAGACAGCCTGGGAAGCAAATGTATATGCCTGTTTTCTAGACATTCCACCCTCAACTGCTGCATCGGCCATTGCTTCGATAAACATAAACACATAGGCTGGAGAACTACCACTCACTGCAGTTACCACATCCATTAAATTTTCTGTTACGATCTCTGTCTTTGAAAAACTACTAAATATCTTACAAACAAGTTCTAACTCATCTTTTGCAACTTTATCATTGGCGCATACACCCATCATACCCTCTTTTACAATGGCTGGTGTGTTTGGCATAGCACGTACTATTTTTGCTGGCTTACCAATTATCTCTTCTATCCATGCAAGCGTCTTACCTGGCGCGATGGACACCAAAATCTTTTCACCCCAAATTGCACCCTTTATTTCCGAAAGAACTTCTTCGTAAAACTGTGGCTTTACTGCTAAAATAATTATATCTGCAATCATAGCCAGTTCTGTATTTGTGTTTGTTGTTTCTACACCATATTTTTTCTGGGTATTCACTCTGGATGCCAACAGTTTATCTGTTACCAAAATGTCCTTGCAACTTACTCTGCCTGAATCAATCATCCCAGAGAGCATTGCCTGTCCCATATTTCCACAACCTATAAAACCTATCTTCATACGTGCTTCCTTTCTTTTTGCCGTAATATTTGCCGTAATATTTCCATCCAATTACGAACGATAATCACCATTAATCTTTACATAATCATAGGTCAAATCACAGCCCCATGCTTTTGCCTCTACTGGGCCTTGATTTAAGTTTACATTGATAAATATCTCATCTGCACCTAATACCACTTTGGCCTCTTCCTCTGAAAATTCTACACCTGCACCATTTCTACATACTGCTATGGTTCCTTTTTCGGATGCAAGATCCACATCTACTTTATTGATATCAAACTCTGCATCTGCATAGCCGATAGCACAAAGTACACGTCCCCAGTTGGCATCTTCTCCGAACATTGCACACTTAAATAATGGAGAGCAGATAACACTCTTTGCCACTATAATTGCTGTGTCTAAATCTGGAGCACCATCACAAGTGCATTCTAGGAGTTTTGTAGCGCCCTCTCCATCTTTTGCCAGCATCTTTGTCAAATTCATCAAGACTTCATATAAAGCATCTTTAAACACCTGATAGTCTTCGTTTTCGCTATCAATTTTTTTGTTTTCAGCCAATCCATTTGCCATAACTGTCAGCATGTCGTTGGTTGAAGTATCTCCATCTACACTTAAACAGTTATAGGTTACTTTTACGATTTCTGATAAAGCCTTCTGCAAAAGTTCTGCGTCAATGGCAGCATCTGTGGTGACAAAGTTAAGTGTGGTCGCCATATTTGGATGAATCATACCGCTACCTTTTGCCATTCCTCCGATGGTACAAAGTTTTCCACCTGCTTCAAAAGTCACTGCATATTCTTTCTTTACTGTATCTGTAGTCATAATAGCGTTGGCTGCTTTTAAATTACCTTCCACAGACACTCCTTCTGCCAACGCATCTACATGATTAGCAATTGGTTCAATAGGAAGCACCTGACCAATAACACCAGTAGAAGCTACAATCACTTCCTCAGGTTCCATCTCATAGCCTTTCTCTGACAATGCTTTTGCTGCTAACTCACACATCATCTGTGCCTTTTCCACACCATCCGCATTACATGTATTGGCATTCTTACTGTTTACAATCACTGCTTTCGATTTCTTACCTGTTTTCTCTAAATTAGCCTTAGTAACTGTAATAGGAGCACCTTTTACTTTATTACTCGTATATACTGCGGCTGTATCACAAACCACCTCTGATACTACCATCCCTAAATCATTTTTGCTTTTATCTGGATTTAATCCACAGTTTAACCCATTTGCTAAAAATCCTTTGGCAGCACAGACGCCACCTTCTACCACCTGAAATTCTCCCATATCTATATTCCTCCATATTATATAATCATACTAAATATATAACCTATTTTAATCCGAAGTACACCATAAATCAAGAATGCCCCATATTCCAATTTGGAAGACGGGGCATAACTTTATGTAATATTACATGTATTTATCTAACTGATGTGATACATCCAATACATTTGAAAGCTCATTCTTTGCAGTTTCTGCGTTGTCTAAGTTTTCTACTGTCATTTGAGTTGCCTGCATAGAAGAAGCGGTAACCTCTTCGGTTGTAGCTGAAAGATTTGAAATATTATCAACAATTTGATTATTCGCTTCTGAAAGGCTAGTAAGTAAACTATCAATATTTTCGATTTCATCGATTAATCCATTTACATTGTTACTCATCTCATCAAAACTCTTAGATACCTGTTCAATCATCTGATCCTGAACACCTGCTGCTTCTACAGAACGTTCTACTGCTTCAGAAGCTACTTTGGCATTAGCAGAAAGTTCTTCTAAAATGCGAGCAATATTTTCTGTTTCAGAACGTGTCTTTTCGGCCAACTGTCTGATTTCATCTGCTACTACTGCAAAACCCCTACCTGCTTCACCTGCTCGTGCACTTTCAATCGATGCATTCAAGGCAAGTAAGTTTGTTTGATTTGAAATAGAGAAAATGGTATCTGCAATACTCTTAACAGCATTGGTACGTTCCTGCAACGCTTTCATCGCTTCGGATACATTTCCGTTGGTTTCTGAAATAACCTGAGACTGATGTTTTAAATCCCCCATCAAAACCATATTCTGCTGGTTTAATTCATTGGACTGCTGTGCTACACGAACCATATTTTCAGAACTTTCAATTGTAACATTGATAGAATCCTGTATGTTCTGTGTCATTGTGGTCTGTGTTTGAATGGTTTCAGAAGTACTAAGTGTACTATCTGAAATGTCCTTCATCGCATTATTTACAACTTCTGAAGATTCATTCAACTGATTGATAATATCCATTGCATTTTCTGTACCTTTACGTACTTCATCTGCTACCATAAGTACGTCATCCATAATGTCTTTCTGACGAGCCTGCTCTGCCTCTGCGAAACTAACAGAATGATCATTGTATAAACTTGCTACAGATGTAGTACAAATAATAATTAAAACCAAAAGAAGTACGGCACTTAACACAAATACAAAGTCTATAACTCCTTTACCACCGAGATTTTCCCCTGATGATAATTTATAAATAACCGTAACACACATATCCAAAAAATATACTACGCCAGAGATAAAAATATATTTTTTATCAAA
Source organism: uncultured Lachnobacterium sp. (assembly GCA_964503585.1). Classification (GTDB taxonomy): domain Bacteria; phylum Bacillota; class Clostridia; order Lachnospirales; family Lachnospiraceae; genus Roseburia. The sequence goes on from CAZDAP010000018.1 coordinate 4,050, forward strand.
ATATAAAATACCTCCGATTAAAACAAAACCACCAATAATTACGGCAAAATCCTGTGAATAAGCAAATGCAATAATCCAACCAACCACACATTGCCCAATCAAAGTTACATATCTCATCTTTGTACTCTTTTTATTCTTTAAGAATACAAGCCAAGTAGAAACCAATGTAACGATTACTATTCCGCCAATCAATCCACAAAATCCTAAAGAACGCTCACCACGAATTACGGATACAGCCAATAATGCAAGTACGTATAGGAAATACGCACTTATCGCAATTGCCATAAAACGATTGGTTCGAATTAGCTGTTCTTCCTTGTCTGAAAATCGGAACTCCAGATTTACTCCTTTTTCCTCATTTGTCATTTTACCCATCTCATATTACCCCTTCTTGAAAATCGTTTATTCTACTTCTTCCATTATGCTCTTGTAAGCAGGACGAATAATCTTATTCATACCAATCATTTCTTCAATACGATGTGCACTCCAGCCTACAATACGCGCAATCGCAAACAGTGGTGTATACAGTTCCTGTGGAATATCCAGCATCTCATATACAAAGCCACTATAAAAGTCAACATTTGGACTAACCCCTTTATAGATATGGCGTTTTTCTGCAATCAATTCTGGTGCCAGTTCTTCGATTAAATTATAAAGGTGCATCTGTTTGTGCTGTCCTTTGGCAGCCGCAAGTTCTTCTACATATCCTTTAAAAATGCGTTCACGTGGATCTGACAAGGAATATACCGCATGGCCCATACCATAGATTAGACCTTTCTTATCAAATACCTCACCATCTAACATACGACCAAGGTATGCCTTTACTTCATCTCTATCTTCCCAATCCTTTACATGTGTACGAATATCATCCATCATTTCCATAACCTTGATATTTGCACCGCCGTGTTTTGGTCCTTTCAAAGAAGACATCGCTGCTGCAATCGCAGAGTATGTATCGGTACCAGCAGAAGTAACCACACGTGTAGTAAATGTTGAGTTATTACCACCACCATGTTCCATATGAAGCATAAGTGCAACATCTAATACCTTTGCTTCTAACTCGGTATATTTCTGATCTGGACGAAGCATCTTTAAGAAGTTTTCCGCACAGGAAAGTGTTGGGTCAGGTCTGTGAATATACATACTCTCGCCATTTTCATAATGGTTATATGCATGATATGCATAAACCGCCAAAAGTGGGAAGTTTGCAATCAACTGAATACACTGACGAAGACTGTTTTCTACAGATACATCTAATGTTTGTTTATCATATGAAGCCAATGTCAGGATACTTCTGGTCATAGAGTTCATAATATCCTTAGATGGTGCTTTCATAATAACGTCTCTAGTAAAGTTGGTAGGAAGTCTACGGCACTTTCCAATAATTTCAGAAAACTCGACTAATTCTTCTGATGTAGGAATTTCCCCAAAAAGAAGTAAATACGCAGTTTTTTCAAATCCAAATTCCTTTTCATCTAAATTATCAATCAACGTGTTTACCTGATAGCCACGATACCAAAGTTCACCATCAATTGGTACCTTTACACCATCCTCTGTCTTAAATGAAAGAATTTTAGAAATGGTCGTAAGACCTGTTAAAACACCTTTTCCGTTTACATCACGAAGTCCTCGATTAACACCAAATTTTTTGAACAATTCTTCTGGTATAGTATCACTCACTACACATAATTCTTTTTTACTATTTGCATAGTTTCTTACGTCATCCTTGTAGGACATATAAAATCACTCCTATTCCTAAATTACTGACCGATTCCATAATATTTCAAATGGGCTTCCAACTCTGGTGTAATCACACCACCAGCTGCAACATAACGGTCAAATAATACTTTTTCTTTTTCGCGCTTTCTACCAGCAATAATATTGCTCTTGGTAAACAGCTCACGATACATTGGATTTTCTTCCAATTTCTTTTTCACTTCATCCTTGAATGGGACATATTCTGAAATAATACGACGGGATACCTTGTTCAAACGGAAATTACCCTGTGATTCGTATTTCATCCAGTTCGCATAATCTTCCACAAACACTTCTCGGTAATTATTTTTCGCATGAACTAATTCAGCCTTAACTTTTTCCTTTGCTTCCTGAGATAAATCTCTATTTTTACGATAAAACTGTATGTAATCATAAAACTCAGATGTCAAAGATTTTTCTCGAATATCATTCCAACGAACGCCCAAAATCTTACGACAGATTTCCCAACGATATCTTCCTACCGTCTCCAACATCATATCTGATAATTCCCCACTAGTCATGGTTGGTAAAATAAATCGGGCTGGTGTATCTCGTTTCACACCGGCAGTTTCCTGCCACATCATTGCTTTCGTACCAATATTTGGCATAAGGATTACATCTGGTAATACTTCTTTCATAATTTCTGTACGTTCTATGCCGTATTGAGGTGCAGCAAAGAATACTTCACGATAGAAACAGGAATAATCCAATTCACGAATCTCATCAATTGCTGCATTTACCGTCATAAACGAAACAATAAGCTGATCAATTGTACGAATAAAATCTTTTTCATGAAGAACTGGACAAAATGTGGTAATTCTTCCATAAGTGATACGGTTATTGGTCATAAACATATTATGAATCTCAAACTGTACCTTCTTTAACTGATCATGCTTTAACTCATTTTCCTGTTCTCTGGTAATCTCATGATTTTTTCTCTGTTCCAACAAATGTCCCAGATAGTCCACATCAAACTCATTCTTAGATGGTTCTTTTTCTCCGCGATACACCAGACATAACCACTGGTAGGCGGTATAGACATGACAGAAAGATTCTCCATCCTTATCCATCTGTCTTTGTTCCACCCACTGATTATCCAACAGTTCACTAATGGCCATCAACTCATCTAAATGACTCACGCCTGCCATCTGTAAATCCAACACACCAAAGTTGAAAAACAGTTTCATAACTGTAGATATACTTCTTGCATGTACAGCACGCAAAAATGCTTTTTCATATATTTCATAGAAAACTTTTGTAAGAGCACGTCTGGTTTTCTGCATTTCAGGTGTATAATCCTGAATCTCGGCAATAGCAGCATACTCTTTAATCAATGCTTTGCACTGGCTAATCTCATCCTTCTCATAACCAGCATATTTCATAATATATGTAGTGAAATCGGTTTTTAATACCTGTTCACGAGTCATCTCTTCTGCTACTTCACCAGTGGCATTTTCCTCGTCTTCCATCTGAGGTGCATGATTCTTTGAGTAATTCTTAAAATCTGTTGAACGATAACTTTCCATACATTTTTCGATTTCTTCTTCTTTGTAGAAACTGGTGTTTTTCAAGAAATCCTCTAATTCCTGTACCTTTTCATCCACTTCACTAACGTCATATTCTTTTACAGCCATTTTCACAGCCAAATCATACCAAAGTTCTAATAAATCTTCATCTTCGTTTAAAAGTCCCTCTTTTACACGCTGAATATATTCCTTTAGAGCATCCATATTTGCGATAATACGTGTTTTAATCTCTGCAATCTGAAGTAATATTCCAATGGTAAGATTTTCTTTATCTCCATAGAAATGACGTAGATTCTTTTCTGGCAAATCCACTAAATCCATGAAATAACTAATTTCCCATGGTTTGATTGGTTCTGGTTCCTCAATCTCACTAAGTTCAGCCACTTCTACTTCTTTTGATTCAACACCATATTCTGAACAAAGAATCTCATATTCACTATGCTGTTTTGTGATAAAGTCAGACAAATCCTTCGCTGCATCTGCCAACGCTTTATAACTATCATACACAATCCGATACTGACGAATTGCTGCATATAAAAAAGCATAGCAATACTTTGGCTGTTCTTTAAAAATCGTCTTATAGTCCTCTGGACTTTCGTATTTATATGAAGCAATCAAAGAATCCTCTGCTGCGATATAGTCACACATATATTCATCGGTGTAACCATACATAAATCCAACAATACTTCCACTGTCCAATGTAATCTGATTATATTCTGTTTTTAATACTACAGAGCCTTTTAAAATAATATAAATAGCCTTTGTAGATTCACCTTTGCGAACTAAATGTTCTCCTTTTTTAAGTTGTAAAGCTATCATAAGACTTTACCTTCTTTCTCATTTGTATCCTATAAACAGATATTCTTTTCCACCATATCTCGTATTGTACCATAAAAATACAAGGACTTCATTACCTTTTTGTTATTTTTATATAACTTTTGTGCATAGTAGATATTTTTCCCTAGATATTATTCACGAAGAATTTCAAAAGACCGATATAAATTCATTTTTCCATAACCCCACTCTGTATTCGGATAAGTAATATTTCTCTCTCGGACACTTCCTCGAATCAGCATATTTTTTATTTCTACTGAGTTCATGGTAGGAGCATATCCCTTTAAAATCCCCCATTCCAAACAAAGAGCCGCTGCACCTGCCGTAATAGCCGCAGCCACACTACTACCTGTTTGCGTAACATAATTATTTCTCAAACCTGCACCATACACCTCTACCGCGGGAGCACAAATATCTGGCTTTATCTGTCCATCCCCTGAAAACCCTCGTCCAGAAGGTGTCCATCTGGCACCTGTCAAATCTTCATAGCCCCCTACTGTAATTGGCACTGCTGCCAAGCCAGGTGTTGTAATCGTTGTATCGGGATTAGGTGAAATAAAAGTAACATCAGCCCCCACCTGCGGCCGAACCGGAAGCCACATATGAAAAATGCCTGTAATCGACTGCTGCGGGTATACCAACACCGTCCATATTCCTTCTGTTGGATTACTAAATCGGAAAAACACCAGTAAATCCCTTTCAACTCCTGCCACTCGATAATCCAACGTCAACACTGTATTTTCGAACACAAAATTTGTCACCTGGGTCTCCTCCGATACAGGAAATCCTCCCTGACTCCTTTGACCAGTCGGGGACTGTACCACCACTCGCACTAATTCCGGTGCATAGGTCCAAAGTTCCATACAAAATCCTGCCACTCCAGCCTCAACATTAATCTCTACTCCCACTGGTGTAAGCGTTGACTTTGTTTCTCCTCGAAAATGATGTGCAGAAATTGCTTCATTCCCCGTTGGAAGCACAATCCCTCTGCCACGACGAGAACCAATGGTATTCAAATATGTGGACAAGGGACCTGTACCTGTGTGGCTTCCTTGGTTCGTTCCTACACCCAACAATATTACAACAGGGCGATTGGATCTTTTTGCAACATCCTCTACATAGGCTACCCCCGCCATAATATCATTTTCCTGAAACAGCGGTTCTGTCTCCGACAAATAGAAAAATTCCCTTAGATTTTGTTTTGCCTCCTTTAACTTCACAATCACCAATTCACACTCAGGTGCTGCACCTATAAAATCATTATTTATATCTGCACTTCCTGCTGCTATGCTGGCAAGAAAAGTTCCATGACCGATTTCATCCCTCTCTGGTACAATTTCTTCAGGATTCTCCAATTGCAAGGCTCTATCAATATCTTTCATAGTGTATTCTGCGCCATACTCAAAACCTTCAGGCTGTCTTTTTCCATCGCCCTCTTCAACCACCACCGTCTGATCCCACATGGAATAAATCCTAGTTTTTCCAGCAGCATCTTTAAACAAAGAATTCTTATAATCAATTCCAGTATCCACGATTCCAATTAACACACCCTGCCCTTTTAATGCCAGATTCGGCTGATTTTGAATCGCCAATATGCCGCTAACCTCCAAACTGGTACTGTCCATAAGAGAAAAACACTTTGGAATCGATGCATAAGAATACGCTCCAATCGAAAGAGGCGGCAAACCATACCTATCGTAATACCAAATAGAATACAATTCATTAATAGGCTGTACACAAAGTGGTTGTATCAACGGTGGCGTTAATTCATCGCTGGATACAATAAAATCGTAAGTATCATTAGATGGAATAATCGAATTACAAGACATCATCTCACTCCGAAAAAACGTATTATTCTATTTTATGCAGCTAAAGTGATTTTGATATTCCTAATTCGTATATAAGAATTAAGAATTTCAAATTGATACCCTTTTTATTCTATGATACACTTCCTTTATCCCCAAAATCGTTTATTAAAAATATTTTATTTAAATCGGTATTAATAAAAAAGACTTTATAAAATTATCAAAGGAGAAATTTAGATGACCGATAATGAATTACTCTTACAAATATCAAATATTGTAAGTTCAAATTCCAAGTATTTAGAATATCGTATCGACCAACTCGATGAAAAACTTTCAAACAGAATTGATACTGTAGAACATAGGCTATCAAACAGAATTGATGAACTCGACCAGAGACTTTCATCTCAGATTGCTGAGGTTGACCAGAGATTATCATCTCA